>JAILGP010000042.1 GCA_024696635.1 Eubacterium sp.
GAAAATCAATTTAAATATCTTTTAGTTATAAATATAAATCCCAGTTATTTATTTATATTCCCATAGAAAGAACAGCCTCTTTCATCTTAATATCTTCATCAGCATTAGAGCTATTAGAATTAACCTTTTTTACCTCTTTAATAAAGGTATCCTGTCTTTCGGTTACAAATATTCTATAATTAAGTCCTGTTGCAAGATTTGCCCCATTAATATAATTCTTTATTTTTTCACGGGCTTTACTATCTTTATAATCAGGGGCATATGCTATTATATTATTAGCTCCAAGATATAAGCATGGAATATATACAGCTCCATCAGTTTCTGTAATCATTATATCGTATAAAAGCTTTTTACCTGTATCTTTAAAGATATTTTCAAGTTCATTATAGCTTTCTTCACTTAAAGGATGGGCTTTTATTATCATTATTATATCGGTAACATTTCTGGCAAATGGTATAGCCATTACACAGGCAATAATTATAAATGCAGTTTTCTTGGTATGAAAAATCAGAAGACTAAGGAAAACTGAAGCCAGTATAACAATAAGAAGAAGGCTTGCAAATAGTATACGGATATTTCTATAATGCTTCCAATGCCCATAATGGCCTTTATCATACTTTCCTTCCTTGGTGAGCTGTCTGGATTTTTTTATTTGTTTATAAGTAGAATTATCTATTTTAGCCATTAAGTCTTCATCCTCCAACCCGTAAGGTATTTATTTTTCAGTGTCCCTCTTACCATTTTTCCAAATCCCAAAGGAAATCCCGAAACACATATAAGTACCCAGCCATCTTTTATATTTTTATAATCATAATCAGTATTATAGGCATCAAGTTCCTCATATAAAGAACTATCAATTTCAAGACTTTGGCCCTTTAAATATTGATTAACTAATAATCCATCAGGACATAAATCAAGAATATTATCAAATTCATCTGCCTTTAAAATCATAGCAAGTGATTGGGAAGGTTCAAATCTTTTAGTCTTTAATTCTCCAAGATAAACGCCTCTCCTCATAACTCTCATGCCTCTCATGTCAGGACATATTTCAGGTATAAGAAATAACTTATCCTGCTTTAATTCTAATCTTTCTTTTTTTATTAAAGCCGAGGAAATATGCGATAAAAATTCTTCTATTTCAGGAATAGCTTTCATTGATTTATAAGATTTAAAACTATAATCCGAAATATATGTTTCTTCATCTTCAGCCTTAGATTTCATTAAACCTACAAAATGTCCCTCTCCCTTAACCTTATGAGGGAAAAGACGAACTGTTTTTTCCAGTTCTTTACTCGCATTTTCATAAGAGGACCATTTAGAATTACCTCTTACAAAGCCTTCATGATTTTCAATTGATACAAGCTCCAGGTCAGGTCTCAGACTAAGCAGCTGCATTATCTGATCCTCATCCTCTCTCGGATCAAAGGTACAGGTTGAATAAAGAAGTGTCCCACCAGGTCTCAGCATCTTTACCGCATACTTTAAAATTCCATTTTGAATATCTATAAATGTTTGATTTTGGTTTATCTCCCAAGCCGAAATCATAGAATCGGATTTTCTAAACATACCCTCACCAGAACAAGGGGCGTCTATTAAAATCTTATCAAAATAGCCTTCGAATTCTTCTGCCAATCTAGATGGTTCCTGACAGGTAATTATAGAATTACTTATACCAAAATTTTCTATATTTTTTTGTAAAGCCTTGATTCTGGAAGAACTAATATCATTTGAAATAAGTATACCCTCTCCTGATAGTTTACAGGCAAGGGCAGTTGATTTGCCACCAGGAGCGGCACATATATCCAGCACCCTGTCCCCCGGCTCAATAGGAATTGTAGCAGCAGGAAGTGTAGCACTGGGTTCTTGTAAATAATAAAGTCCGGCAAAATAATATGGATGCTTTGAAGGCATATATTTTTGACTATCATAGTAAAATGCCCCCTCAGCCCATGGTACCGGCTCAAGATCAAAGGGACATATTTTTAGAAATTCTTCTATGGATATTTTTAGAGTATTAACCCTTAGACAGGTATACCTGGGCTCAGATAGGGATTCAACATACGACTCATATTCGTCGCCCAATAGCCTTTTCATTTTATTTTCATATTCAAGGGGTAGTTTCATTATTGTAATAAATCTCCATCATTATTAACCGATTATATTTTTAATAAATATCATAT
>JAILGP010000078.1 GCA_024696635.1 Eubacterium sp.
TATTATTTTGATTACTAGCAATTATTCTTACATCGATATACCTGGCGACTGATAGTTCTCATTTATATATGCATATCTAAGGTGGTCACGGAACTCTCCACCCAGGAGAATACTCTTCCTCTCTATTCCCTCATAGGAGAAGCCACATCTTTCAAGCACGTTAATTGACTTATAATTATCCACCATAGCCCTGGCCTCGATTCTGTGAATAGGAGCAAACTTCAGCACATCTTCAATGGATGCTTTGCAGGCTTCCGTGCAGTAGCCATTGCCCTGATATTTTTCGTGAAGATTATAGCCGAATACAACATTTGCATAAGGCTCTTTTCTAATACGGATAAAGCTTATGGACCCAATTATCAGGTCGGGATTTTCCTTGAGTGCAAAATAGTAATAGGCACAGACCTTATTCTCCATGTTCTGTGCTTCCTGCTCCAGTATCCTTCTCTGAATTGGAAGGGTAAAATACTGGTCTGGCTGTGCCGGTTCATGCTCCTCAAAGAAGGCTTTATTATCATAATAGTATTTAAGCATCTTGGCATCCAGGTCCGGATCGGAGGTCTGGATTATCAGCCTTTCTGTTTCAAATTTATAGGACATATCAAACTCCTGAATCAAATTATAATTTAATTGCTATCTGCAGATGTAATATATATTTCTATTTTTTCTCATGCTGACTGCAGATGTAATATATATTTCTATTTTTTCTCATGTTGCCTGCAGATGTAAAGTCATTCCATATTCGTAAATCTGTGTCCTGAGACACTAATTTTATCTTATTTATCTGCAGCCTTTGTCTCATTCTTTTTGCAAAAATAATAGATGCTCCGCAAAGAAACATTTGTAAAAATATATTCCTTGAAAAGCACCTATTAGTATATCATATTCGTTCCATAAAAAACATCAAACCTTAACTTTTCTCCTCAGAATTAAATCCTGGGATCTGAAGGGGGAGAAATGTACCTTCTTTCGATCTTTGAAACCCATTACGAAACCTATGTAGTTCATGATGAAGGCTCCAATCCAGGCAGATACCTCAGCAAATGCACAGGCCTTAAAACCAAATGGCCCGATTAGTAGAGCTATTACTGCGATTCTAAGGAACATTTCCAGAACTCCTGACCACATTGGGAGGATTGGGTTACCCATGCCCTGCACTCCGTTTCTGAATACAAAGAGGAAATCTACAAATATCATGGTCATTCCGCAGATTGGCAGGAACTGGCAGGCAAGTCTGATGGATTCCTCTCCATCAAGAAGAATGTCCGCAAGGAAGCGTGGGAAAAATGTCATAAGTGTTCCAAGTAATACGTATGTGACAAATGCAATGGTAAGGCAGACCTTAAGGCCCTTCTTGATTCTGTCATATTCTTTAGCCCCATAATTCTGGCTTGTATATGCTCCCATGGCGCCACCGGCTGTTGCTGCAGGGTTGATAAAAAGATTTATATACTTGCTGCAGGCTGCATAAGCTGTTGTATAATCTACACCATGTCCATTTACAAAGCCCTGAACAACCATACAGCCGATTGCTGTGATTGAGTTCATAAATGCCATTGGCAGTCCATTTTTGAAAAGATCCATATAGATTACATTTTCATTATGGAAATCCTTACGGCTGAGCTTTAACATATCAATTCTGGATATCTTTATGATACAGAAAATTCCGGAAACAATCTGAGATATGATTGTAGCTATGGCCGCTCCCTCAACTCCTGTGTGAACCACAAGGATAAAGAATGAATCCAGTGACAGGTTGAGGATTGAGGAAACAATAATCGCGTAAAGTGGGGTCTTGCTGTCCCCCAGCGCACGAAGTATGGATGCCGCTATGTTATAGGCTATGGCTGAGAAAAGTCCGCCAAATATTACGTAACCATATCTCAGGCAGTCGTCCATAAGTATCTGGTCTGTCTGCAGAATAACCAGAGCCTTAGGCAGGAAAAGCAAACTGAATATTGTTATCAGTATTGATAAAAGTATGCCCAAAACTACTGTTGCTGCCACTCTTTTACGGAGGAGCTTTATATCCTTTGCTCCGAAGCTTTGGGCTATAAGCACTCCAAAGCCATTAGAAAGACCAATGGAAAATCCTACTATCAGGAAGAATAGGGAGCCCATATTTCCAACCGCCGCCACCGCGTGGTCGCCAAGTCCCTTTCCTACTATCATGATATCAACGAAGTTATATACCTGCTGCAACATACTTGTGAGAAGCATGGGCCAGAAGAATCTTAGAATATTCTTAGCAGGACTTCCTGTTGTAAAGTCTATTATGTTGTCCTTTCTTTCTACTTCCTTCATAATAATCACCTACGCTTTTTAAATTTAGTCTAATATAGTTACCTTGCTTTAACCCTCACAATTACATTTGTCTACTTCTTGTATTTTAAAATTCCCCAATTAAATACCATTTGACATATATTAATCACTTCTTGTCACAAAAAGAAGTTATTTTTTATTGTGTTTTGCCCAATTTTTGCTATCATAGAAATATGAAAGATACATCTAAAGAAATAATAAGATATCATAGCACCCAGGGCATTTCCGTTACGGATTCAAATGCACCGGAGCATTTCCCAACTCATTGGCATGATGCGGCTGAGTTCACCCTGATTCTTAAGGACAATTGTCGTTATAAAATAGGAGATAACGAATATAACCTTATGACAGGTGACATACTGCTGGTCTGGCCCAGGGAGCTTCACGAGGTAATTGACACGCCTCCCGACAGCACATTATTTATTCAGTTTGCGCCAATCGTACTGGAGTCCAATCTGGATGTTATTTCTGTGTCCAACAATATGTACCAGCATCATCATATCAAGGCCAGCGAAGAACCAAGGCTCGCCGGTGCCATAGCCGCTCGTATCAGAGAAATCCGCAGCATCTATAATGGCAACCAGACCTTCAAGGAAACCCGCTGCAAGATGAAGCTCTACGAGATTATCCTTGCCCTCGGAGAATACACCCTCCAGGAACAGAAGGAACAGATCATAAGTGCAAATGTATCTACCACGGCATGGAAATATATAGAAACCGCATGCGAGTACATAAATGAGCACTACTCCGACAATCTTACACAGTCTGAGGTGGCATCCCACATAGGCCTTAGTCCCTACTACTTCTCAAGGCTTTTTAAGGAATGCATGAAGACTACATTTCCAGCCTACCTGTCAAGTATCAGGATTAAGGAAGCAATTCGTCTTCTGACAGATGATAGCATCACAATCACCGACTGCGCATTCCAATCCGGATTCCAGTCCACCACGGCCTTCAATAAGATATTTCACGACATCACCGGCTGCTCCCCAAGGGA
>JAILGP010000081.1 GCA_024696635.1 Eubacterium sp.
TAATAAACAAACTATATTGACACATTATTCTTTAAAACACTACTTATTTTAATAAAAAACAGTTATAGATAAATAAAATATAAATTTAATTTGTAGTATGTTTTGTTTTTTCTCACATATTACTAAGAGATTATTTACAAGGCTCGTATCTTACACGTAATTTTGGAAGAGATGTCATTATTGTCCTATAATTAAGGTCCCAGTCCTCAGCATCTGTTACAGGATTTTCCCCATCAAAAGGTGGAGCAAATACCATAACATCTATTTCTCCAGGAGTATTCAGAGCTTCAGCATCCTGACTAAAGAAGGCCGGCATACAATCAATCATTCTGATTCCCGGTGCCTTATAAAACCATCTTCCATTTACAGAGACCATAAGATTCATATCTCTTGGAAGGGCCATTTCAAAAAACACAGGTTTCTTCTCAAGCTTGACTTTCATAAGTATACCTTCTGAATCATCTGCCCCTCCCCATCTCATAGGAATATTTACTTCATCCTTTGTATTTATGTTTTCCAGCTTTTCTATTCCAGGATTAAAATAGTCCTGCTTCAGAACCCATTTATAATCCCTCATAAGAGGCTGCTCAATTCCAACCTCAGGACAATTAGGATCCTCCATCTCAAGTCCAAGTCTTCCCCTGTCCCTGAATTGATAAAGTGAAAAATTTGAGAAGCCCTCTATTCCATGTTCCATTATATATTTAGCAAAATACAGCATAGGCTTTCCCTGGAACTCAGGTCCTGTCACATCTCCATCCGCATTAAATTCACTGGCAGAAAATGGTTTTATCTTTCCATCATTTATCTCAGCAAGTCTTGCAATAGTTTTTTTAACAAGTTCTATATAGCTCTCAGAATCTTCATTATCATTTATTGTATAAGTCCAGTCACCTGTATCACATACATCAAATGGCCACCCATGATGGAGACTAAAATACCTGTCACCCGAATGAACATCAGCTTTTTTAAATGCATTTATAAATGCATCTTCCTGTTCCATACGTCCATCCGGTTTAGCAAAACCAGAGCAAAAAACAGTTGTTACATTTGGAGCTTCTCTTTTAATTATGTCATGGAAGCGAACAAAGAATTCTCCTATTTCCTCATATGTATATCTTCTATTATGAGTAAACCAGGTGCCTGCACATTCATGATTAATCCTAAGCCATATTCTACCATAACTTCTAAGATCCCTGGCAATGGCTATAAGATGTTCATCACTTACCTTAATATCAATAGTCAGAGTAAGGGTTACATCCTGACCATGACGTCTTATATCCTTCATCTGC
Source organism: Eubacterium sp. (assembly GCA_024696635.1). Taxonomy (GTDB): domain Bacteria; phylum Bacillota; class Clostridia; order Lachnospirales; family Lachnospiraceae; genus Eubacterium_Q. The sequence continues at coordinate 1,293 of JAILGP010000081.1, forward strand.
TTAAAGACGCTGGAATTCTTATCCCCATTAAGCCCTCCTCCATAAGGAAAATAATCATCATAAGGATAATCCCATTGCCCATGAACCTCCATATCAGGATAAGCCTCGCTACTACGTTTAGGCCACTCCTTATCAAGAGGGTAATATGTATACATGAGTCCTACATTTCTATGTGGACGACCAAGCTTATTTAAAATATAATCCTGACTTACATACTCACCTCTCTCACTTCCATCACCAATATCCAGAGAACATTTTGCAGGTTTAAGCTTTACCCTCATAACCTGACTTATCCCTTCTCTGTCAAATCTGCTTAAATCCAAATGCAGTTTTCTGTTATCCATAACGTCCCACCAAATCCTTTATGTATTACTTGTCTTTTTATCATGCGGTTTCCACATATTGTTTATTATAAAAGCCTTAAATAAACTCTACTGAAAATTATGCTATATATTAAAAATTAATCCTACACCAAATTTAATAACTAATTTACATTAAAAATTATCTGGTACAATTCTTAAGCATTTCCAGAATCCCCTGAACCATCTCATTATCCATATTGCCAAAGGACCTAAGAGTTCTGAGAGGCATATATTGAAGCAGAGCCCTGGCCATCTCATCCAGCTCACCCGTATCTGAATTTGAAAACTGGGTTGTTGCCTTAGCAAAATATTTTTCTGTAAACTCCCTGGTAGGTTCATAATCAAGAAGCTCTCCCAGCTGAACATCCTGGTCAAACTTCGGTGGTATCTGGAAGCTTCCAGTAAGCTCAATTTCTTCCTCTAAGCGAATATCTCTAGAAGAAGCACCTATTTCTATGACATACTTACCATTAGCAGCATACCAGTCTCCAATATCCACGCTATACCAGGCAAAGCTTCTCTTATCAAGCTTAAAGGTTACAGTCTTTGTCTCTCCCGGTTCAAGACTAATCTTATCAAAGCCTTTAAGTTCATGAATTGGCCTGTTAGTAGCATTTGTCATATCCCTTACATAAAGCTGTACAACCTCCTTGCCAGGTCTGTCCCCCGTATTAGTTATGTCAACCGATACACTAAGGCCCTGGTCAATATTTACCGTCCTTTGACTAACTTTAGGATTAGAATATTCAAAGCTTGTATAAGAAAGCCCATGACCAAATGGAAAGAGAACATCCATCCTCTTTGTATCATAATATCTATATCCTACAAATACCCCTTCCCCATAAACAACTCTGTGATTTGCAACAGGGAAATTAATATAACTAGGATTATGCTCGAGTTTAAGAGGAAATGTTTCTGCCAGCTTTCCAGATGGATTTACCCTTCCATAAAGCACATTCATTACAGTCTCTCCAACTCCTTCACCTCCAAGATAAGCTTCAACTATAGCATGAACCTTATCCTTCCAAGGAAGCTCTACAGGGGAACCATTATGAAGAACTACCGTAACAGAAGCTCCCACCTCAAGAAGCTTTCCAATAATTATATTCTGAGAATCAGGTAATCTCATATGCTGTCTGTCATAGCCTTCTGATTCAAAAACATCTGGAAGTCCGGCGAAAACCACAACCTTGTCCACTTTCTTTGCAGCCTCTTCTAACTTATCAAGACAGCCTTCTTCCATTTCATCCTTATCATGAGAAAAGCCCATGATATAAGAAATATTATCAGAATAATTATCCTTTATGGATAATGCGGAAACAATTTTATGACACTCTATATGACTACTTCCACCACCCTGAAATCTAGGATTATCGGCAAATCCACCAACAATAAGAATCTTCTCATCCTTATTAAGAGGGAGGCTACCTTCATCATTCTTAAGAAGCACGATACACTCTTCATCAGCTCTTACAGCCTTCTCATGATCAGCATCTCTATCAAATACCTCTTCATGTCTATGAAGAAGGAACTTATCAATCCATTTAAGAATATTTCTAACAGCAGTGTCCAGCTTTTCCTGTGAAAGCTTTCCAGTCTTAACCGCATCAACTATGCTGGCATCATTCACGCCACGGCTGCCAGGCATTTCAAGATCAAGCCCTGCCGCAATGCCCTTTATTCTATCAGATACAGCACCCCAATCAGACATAACTACGCCATCATAACCCCATTCATCACGAAGGACCTTATTAAGAAGCCAGTCATTTTCCGAAGAATATTCTCCATTAATCCTGTTGTAGGAAGCCATAAGTGTCCAGGGCGAGGATTCTTTTACAGCCTTTTCAAAACCTGCAAGATATATTTCTCTTAATGTTCTCTCATCAATAATACTATCTGCATACATTCTCTCAGTTTCCTGTGAATTAGCAGCAAAATGCTTAAGAGAAGTTCCCACATCCTGAGACTGAACACCATTTATATATGCCGCACTCAGTTCTCCAGTAAGATATGGATCTTCTGAAATATACTCAAAATTACGTCCGCAAAGTGGAGATCTCTTTATATTAATAGCAGGACCAAGGATGGTAGAAACATCTTCCGCCTGACATTCCTTTCCCAAATCAATTCCAATCCTACTCATAAGTTCTCTATCAAATGAGGAAGCTGTTGCACAGGCTGTGGGAAAACAAACTGCTTCTATTGTTTCATATTCCTCATAATCCTTTTTTCCCTCCCCCTTAATCTTATTCTGCTTTCTAAGTCCATGAGGCCCATCACTCATAAAAACAGGCGGCACACCCAATCCACTCAGATTTTTTGTTGTCCACATATCCTCTCCAGATACAAGAGCCGCCTTCTCTTCCAAAGTCATCTCACTTAGTATTTTTTCAATATCCATTTATTAAAACCTCCATAAATAATAAACATAAAGCAAATATTTCTTTACCATTTACCTTTCTCCACATATGAACCCCGCACAAATAATTATAACAAAAATATGACATTAACTAAATTGCAATATTTCTATATTTTTAAAAATATTTAGGCTTTTTTTATATATATCAGTCTTCTATATCAAATATAGGCTATCTTCCAAATAATTAAAAAGCTCCTTCTCTAAAAGAGAAGAAGCTTTTTACAAAATATAAAATAAGCAAATCCAATATATATCTTATATAATACCAGCCATTCTATAAGCAAGCACTATTACAAACATTATAATTATAAAAATTGGTATTCCCTTTACATAAACCTTGATATCCGCATTACTCATTGTCATATGATAAAACATAGATATCATCAAGTACCAGATAAGTATTCTTATAATGATAAAAACCACACCACCTGTCGGAAGTATTGTCAACCAATTAAAGCAGCCCCATATAACCGCAGCCCCTATATACATAGGTGCAGATGATATAAAAATACTCTGAATTGCTACAAGGACTTTATTTCCACGAGGCTTAAAATTCACATGTCCAAGAGAGTCTCCTTCCTTCTTAAAAAGAGCGACCTCCGTTATCTCAGCACCTGTAATTATAGCCACAAAAGCGTGGGCCATCTCATGAATAATAACTCCCGGAAAAAACACATAATTGACTATGGCCTGTGCCACAACAGGAGCTAAAGCCATTCCCACTATGGTCATAAGAGCCTCTCCAAAAAGCCTTATAAAGAAACCTAAAGCAATAACCAAGAAGGGAAATATGACTGCCACTATAATGGAAAAAAGTGCAGGATTGTCATGCACAAAATTATAAATTTCTGTAACTTTTCCTAATAATTCACTCAATTTATATCTCTTTCTAGCAAAACAGCTTTGAAGCTACTGAAAATGCTATAAAATAAGATATCAGCATTGTTAATCTTATTATAAAGAATGAAGCAACAAAATCAGCAAATGTCTCCGCATGAATTGTCAGGCTTCCATAATCCGCAAAGTTCAGCAGCAATGTATTGTTCACACCCTGAGGGAATCCACAATGCAAAAGAATATTCATCTCATCACTTAGATTTGGATCCACCTTAAAGGCTTCAGCCTTAAGCTCTTCAAGAAGCGCTGTATCCGCATCTGTAATTTCATAGCCAGTAGCTATCTTATACTCTCTTTTAACCTTAGTCTCAATATCCCCGTCAACTATGTTCCTGAGAGTACTATGGATTATACCATACCTACCTATCTGATTCGATAGAAATGTATTTATTTTAGGTGCTGCAAAAATAACAAATACAATTATCAGCACGCCCATAAGTATTCTTAAGCCCAGCCGCAAAAGATTTTTAATAACAGCCGCAACTATGATTCCAGCCACAATCACAAGAACTATAGTAGCTAGGGTATCAAGATTAATGTTGAATTTTTTAAATACATCATAACTTAAAATTGCATTCCAAACTTCATCGATTTTAAATTTAACATTATCTATAGTCTCAATATTACGAATCGTTTTGTTCATTACTTCTAAATCAATATCAGTATTCATAAGCTCCTCCTTTCTGATAAAATTATCCCTTTAATTTAAGATAATTTTATCAAAGAAAGGATAACAAGAGCGCAACAAATCAATTTATTTTATTGATTTATTTTTTTTAACAGTTTTTACGCTGGCTTTGTTTTTAGCATTCTGTTTCTCACGTTCCTGATTCACAACCTGATCTTTCACCTTGCGTTCAGCATTCTTCTTAAGTGGTTCAGATATTTTACCGATAATCTCATTCTTTAAGGAGCCATCATCCAGTTTCTGAATAAGTTCATCACGTTTCATGCCTCCTTCCAAATCAAATATCTTCTTAGCTTCCAGTTGTTTTTTACAACTATTTTCAATATCTTCCATTTTAATCTGTTCTGCCGCAAGAGCCTGTATAAGCTGATTATTTCCAGGACTGATAAGAATCTTTTTAGCAATAACTTCAGCAAGCTTATCATATTTATTCTTTCCTTTATTTTTTATGCTCGCTTCCAGCTTTACTTTTTCAACATATTCCAATATAGCTTCACCATTAGGCCTTATAGAAAGAAAGTCCTTAAACTGTCTACTTAATTCTTCAGATTTTTCAATAATTTCCTTCCACTTTCCTGGAGCCCCGTGCTTATGTTTCTTAACCACATTCTTAAATATACGGTTATTCTCCAATTCAGATACATCTGCATTAAACTTATTTGCTGTAATTGAATCCTTTAAATCATTAATGTCTTTTTCGCTTACACCTTTTGCATAAGCTACTTCATCATATTGACTCTTAATTACAAGCCTGGCTGCATCTTTAACATTTATTCCCTTATTGTAATCTAGTTGCTTTCCAATAATATCAGCCATCTTCTTTTCATAATTAACCTGTGCCAAATTTACATTAACTATTTTACCCGCTTCATTCTCAATTTCTAGTGCATTCTCATTAACCTCCACCTCAGCATTTGGAAGCTTGTCATATATGGCTTCAACTTCAGCTACAACACCTTTAATTTTTTTATAATTAGCAAACTTCAAAACTTCTCGTTTTTCAGGATTAGTAACAATATTAGGTTCAAAAAATGACTCAAGTTCATTTACAGCATTGATAAGTCCATCTACTTCAACACTAGCCTGATTTGCAACATTTAATCGTTCCTGATTACTTGTCTTTCCTCTCTTATAATACGCACTGGCTTTATTCTTAAAAGTAACAAGGGACTGTCTTACTGCATCTAAATTCAGTTCTTGATATCTCTTATTACCATCAACGTGCAAAAGATTCAACATAGCATTGTTTAATGCATTACACATTTCCTGATATGGAACAGAACCTTCTTTATCACGATCTGCATCAAAATTATTATCTACATGTGACTGAGTTGCCGAAAGACGGTCTTTATAAGCATTTAAGACAATAAAAATTTTATTATTTATATTCTCAAATAAACCAATGCCTTTCTTTATATTTTCAATATTTGCTTTACTTGGTTGAATAACAAAATCATCCCCAAACTCATATTTACCATCCTTACCAAGCTGAATATTTCTGAGGCTAACTGTATGATTGCCACTAGCAATAGACTTCATTATTTCTGCACGCATAAGCCAGTTCTTTTCATCTGCACCCATATCCTTAGGATATATATCCTTCCAGATTTCATTTGGAGTTTTTCCATCAATCAGTATAAAGTCATTAACATCCATTTTCATCTGAGCAGCTGCAGCATAATACTTATCTGAGAATAACTCCTTATAGATATTTCTAAGTACTTCTTTATTAGGTGTCTGTTCATCAAAACTATTCTGAAGAAATTTATTCATATCCTCATTATTCTGGACAGCATATAATTCAGTCAGCCAATCATTATTTATATTCTTAATAGTATTTTTAAAGTTATCAGCTATTTTATAAGTTTCTTTATCATTCTCAATGTTTGCAACAATCTTAGTGTCTAGAGAACTATGTATTTTGCCTAAGAAATCTGAAGTATTACTACCATCTAAGTAGCATAAGGTATCATCCACTTCAAAACTTTCTTCTTCATTTTCAATTCTCTGGGCAAGTATATCCCTGCTTTCACTCATTTTAATGTTATACTGTCCCATATCGATTGCTACATCTTCAAGCCTTCCACCTTTTACCTTATCGAACTTTTCTCTAAATATAGCATCATCCAGGGCAAGCTTTGTACACATTTTGCTTCTATACTTATTTGTTAGATTTTTATCCTTCCAGTCTCTATCTCCAGCAGCATTCATATGAGCCATACCAAATTCATAAGTAAGACTTTGAAGGCCCTTCCAGAAGGTCTTCATTTTCTCAAACTCTTGCTCCCCACCAAGTTCAGCTTCTATAAGTTCTAAAGCAGAGGTATTGTTATTTTTAGAACCAGCTATTAATGTAGCAAATTTGTTATTAAAGGTATCACTTATACTCTTCATTCTGGCAAAGTCAGCATAATACTTCTTAACAGCATTCTTATCATTATAGTCTATATTAGGAACTCTATAATTTTTTAACTTATCAGTCGCATTCTTCATGCAATTAGTCCATGCTACAATTGACTTTTTAAAGTTTTCTTCTGTTACAGGTTCTACCGGGTCAAGATTTAAGAGATTCTGTACATTACGATTATTTGGAACATTACGATTAATAGGATTATCTTCACAGAATTTAATGAATTCTTCCTTATACTTATCACCATCACGTCCCTGAAGTGCAGTCCTGGCCATATCAAAATCAAGTCCTTTTTCACTTATAGCCCATATTGTAAAAAGATCAAGTGCAGTATTATTATCAACACCGATACCAAGACCATTATAAGCTTGTACCCTCCTTTTATCTTCATCATTAAAATTAGGACCAATTTTACTAATGCTTATTACTTCAGCATTATTTATTCTATTTACAGAATCATATATATCAAGCCTCTCCTGAAAAGCTTCTATCTGTTTCTTACTAAAACCACGATAATCCCCTTTAATAAGTTTTACATATCCTTCTCTATATTCTTTTTCTTTGACGCTCTTTGTTTGCCTATCATTAATATTATCTTCAATAGCCTTATCAGACTTAAATCTTTCAAAAGTCGCTTTATTAATATATATGCCATCTAAGCTATCCAGATAACCAAGAGAGCCACCATAAGTTCCATTTTTAAGAAGCATACCATTCTTAGTAATGATATTCGAAGACATATCATTAATCAGGTCATTGATAAGCTCCATATATCCAGAAATTTCATTTCTAAAATTGGAAGCAATATCTCTTCTTGCCTTTCTTGCACGTAAATTATGGTAATAATAGGTATCTACTGCACTCTTACATTCCTTATAAGCTGCCTTTATCTGGTCAAATGTCACTTTTTTACTCACATCCGCACTATCTTTAAGAGTTTGAATGAGATTATTAGTGCTTTTAACCATATTCTGGTAATTAGGTGATCCTTCCTTATCCTTGCCATTAATATTTGCTTTGTTATTATCCTGTGTGTTAAGCATACTATTCAAATGTAATTGTATTGACTCACATGTTTTTTCTACAGCCTTTGGATATACATCTACAGCACTTATAAGTCTCTGTGCTGTTTCTTTAAATGGAATCAATATAGCCGGTTCCTTTTCCTTAAACCTATAGGCTTTATTCATTTCAAAGTTTCTGATTTGAATATCCTTATCACCCTTCAGAATCGCTTTGGCAAGTTCTGCCCTAATCAGGTTATCTCTTTCTTCTACATTTAAAACATCTTTATATTTTGACCCCCATATTTTATCTGGAGTATTTCCATCAACAAGAAATACATCTAAGTCCTTCATTCTCATATCATTAGTAATCATTCTAAAAATTGGATTATCAAACTTAGAATATAGTTTAGATATAGCGGCTTCATTAGTTAAGCCATCCTCAGCTTTACTCTTCATAAAAGCTCTTAATGACTGTGGATCATCATTAACTTCCAATAATGAATCCCTCACTGATTGAGGTAAATTAAACTCTGAATAAAAATCCAAAGCCGGATTAAGTACATAATTATTCGTATTTTGGATAGCTTTATCCACATAATCCTTAATTAATTCATTAAGCTCATTTGCAAAAGGCTTTCTGTCATTTCCAGTTAGATAATTAATGGCATTGTCAAAGGAAATCAAATCCGGATTATTCTCAAGTTCAACACTTAATGCCATTATTGCATTACGGTATACCAGATTTTTATTTATATTTTTTTCACATGCCAACTTAATATTCATTCCGGCAAATTGCTGAATATTATCTTTAAATAAATAATCCTCCAAAGCATACAAGCCAAGCGACTTTTTAACATTATTCATATCGCCTTTATAAAATGTCTGTTTTCTCATCCCATTAAAGGATGAATTAATCAGTCCATTAAATAAAGCTTGTGAATGACTCCAGTAATCATTCATTTGATCATATGCTTTTTTACCACCTACTGCAGCTCTCGCTATATCAATTCCTCTTTTATCACCAGATTGTCCACTAAAGAGTTTTTGACCAAACTGCTGATATACATTTGTAGAAATCTTACTTAACAGATAAAGCTCCCTTAGATTCTCTTTAAACTGCACATTATTTGAAAACCTGATATCCGGAATATCATAGATTTGCATCATAGCAGTAGCCATCTTTACTCTGGTCGCCCAGGTTCTAACACTTGCTTCATACTTCTCCGGATCCTTCTCTGCCGCAATTATAGGATTATCTTTGCAGAATTTATTAAACTCATTTAATAATTTGCCTCTTTCCTTATTATCTTCATTCAAAAGATTAATTGCTTCTTTAAACTGATAGCCTTTTTCTGACATAGTCCATACAACAAAAGCACCCATTAAAGCATCGCTTCTATCTACATCAAATCCAACATCTGAATATGTTTTAAGTCCCGTCTTCTTAGCAGCTTCATCAACGAACTGACCATTAACAATAAAATCTGCAGCTTCACTATTTTGTTTTTCAACCTCTTCAGAAGGAGCAAAAAGACCTAATTTATTATCAATATAAACAAGTTCTGAATGCTCAATATCTGCCTCAGTATTATTTTGTGCCCTTAAATATTTTCTTATACCACCAAAAAGTTTGATATTTTCTTCAGCCGCTTCAAGATCTTCCTTAAGAACCTTTTTAGGCTTATTATTCAGGTCTTGGAGTATTTTTTCATCCAATACCTCAAATTCATCAAGCCCTTTTTCATCATCCTTTTTTTCTACTTTTGGCTCGTCCTTTTCTTTCTTTTCTTCTTTTGATTCCTTTTCTTCTTTTTCTTCTTTTGGCTCGTCCTTTTCTTCTTTTTCTTCTTTTGGCTCGTCCTTTTCTTTCTTTTCTTCTTTTGGTTCCTTTTCTTCTTTTTCTTCTTTTGGCTCGTCCTTTTCTTCCTTTTCTTCTTTTTCTTCTTTATTTTCTTCTTTATTTTCTTCCTTATTTTCTACTCGGTCACCTTTATTATCTTTTTGATTATCTTTTGGGTCTTTCTTATTGTCATCCTGTCCTTCTTGTCCGCCTTTGTTTTCTTTTTGTTCTAATTCTTTATCGTCTTTCTTATCTTCTTTATTAGCTATTTGTTTTTCTTCGTTTTTATTCTTATCTTCTTTATCAGTTATTTGTTTTTCTTCGTTTTTATTCTTATCTTCTTTATCAGCTATTTGTTTTTCTTCGTTTTTATTCTTATCTTCTTTATCAGCTATTTGTTTTTCTTCGTTTTTATTCTTATCTTCTTTATCAGTTATTTGTTTCTCTTCGTTTTTATTCTTATCTTTTTCAAGTTCTTTCTCATCATCTAGTATTCCACCCTCATTTTTAAATTTTAATGTTTCTTTGATAAGAGTAGAATTAAGTTTACTTAGTGACTCCCTTCCAATCCAGCCCATACCATGAATCTGTCTTGCTTCTCTGATTATTCCTCTAAGGCAACGAATCTTAGTCTCCTGTGTTACTTTAGATTCCTCTAAAGGACTTACATAAGGAAGCATATTATTTTCATAAAGGTTAAATATAGCATTGATAGTATGAGTATCCAAACCATGCACGCTTAAAATTTTTACAAATTTTTCATAGTTATAGTAGCCTTTAGTTCCCTCAATAATCTTTTCTGGAATTGCAACCGGAATTTGCCTTATCGTTTTGGCTTTACCATTAACAAAGGTATTATCTCCAGTATTTTTTAGTATTTCAGAATAATTTCCAATCTTCTTTTCTATATTCTGTTCTTCTTTATTCTTATTCTGTTCTTCTTTATTCTTATTCTGTTCTTCTTTACTCTTATTCTCTACATCTATTCTTTGTTCAGATTTTTTATTCTCCAAATCCGATTTTTTCTTACGACTCTTTTCATTATTCTTACTACCTGCCACACTAACCCTATTAATATGGCTATCCTTATCAAATTGTATATTTGCTAAACGATGAAAATTTTCACTATTAGTTATAAATGTTTTTAATTCACCAGCTTTAAGATTATTCTTAGTCTGACCCAAATCCCCTACAGTTTTTCCTTTAAGATCAGGAATCATTCTCAAGCTTTTATATAAACTAACTTCATTCTCAATTCCTCTCAAAAGATTTCCATTTGTATAATCAGCAAAAAATTTCATATTTTCTGCTAATCTTGAGATAACTGAAGGATCATAATTTGAATCTTTATCAGAAGGCATAGTATCAGCCGAAAAATCTTTATTAATGCTTACACTATCACCAATAGATTCAAGAAAGTTAGCCGCATCATAAAGAGACTCCTTATCTTTAAAATAATGAGTTATCTTTAGTCCACTTTTAAGCCTGATATATCCTCTTTTTTCATCCCAATTACTGAAATCATCATCTCCACTTATTTTATTCTTAGAATCATTCAACTTGGCATTAATTCCAGAAAATCTATCCTCTAATTCTTTAAGCTTATCTTCCCAGGATTTAAATCCAGGCTTAGATTTTTCTTCCTTGGCAAATTTAGGATTACTACTAAAAAAGTCATTCTGATTCTTGGCAAGATAACCCAGAACAATACGCGCAGACTCCATAGCATAATTCATACGGTACATAAGATCTACACCTGGCTGGTCATATATAAATTCCTTACCCTCCATATCTGTATCTGGGAAATAATCCTTCTCCGGTATTCCAATAGCTTGCTTAATCTGTTTATTTCTTTCCTCAATACGAAGATTTCTTGCATATAGGTTTACTTCTGAATCTGGTCCATTGATTATTTGCTCTGATATTGTTTTATAATCAACACCTTTTTTTTGTGCCTCCAATACTTTTTTAGAAGTATTAGATTGTAAAGCTTTATCTATAGCATTTTTTCTTTCATCTGCATTTCTAGGATCAAAACCAAGAAGCCTTTTAGACCTCCTGACAAGTTCTTCTTCCTCAAGACTAGTTCTCTTAGAAGCCATAGCCTTTAGGCGATTTACATTTAGTTTTTTAGGCATATAAGCCTGTTCAATCTTTACTACTCCATTTCCTTCCTTTAAAAGATTCTTTCTATATATAGGCAAACGATCATTTAAAGTATCTTCCTTGCCTGATACAAGCCTTACCCTGAATCCCTCGTGCTCCTGTTCAGCTTTCATGGAATCAGCCTCATCCTGAACAATCTGATTAGGCATAACATAATTTCCATCCTTATCAAGTTTTAGAGCAAAACTTGGAACATTATATAAAGTTTCATTATCTTTACCCAGCTTAATATCTTCCATCCAGACAAGCTGGAGTTTATTACTTCCCTTTATTATTCTTCCAACTGTTTCTTTTAAATTTATATCAAGAGTCCAATCATCTGATGTACTAGAAGAATCCTTCACAAGCAATTTATTATTCTTAGCATCAATACCAAAAATTGTATAATAATGACTTCCATCACTAAATGTTATAGGTGATTTTTCCTCAACTAAAACTCTAATGATTGTATCCCTAACTAATTTAACAGCATTCTCCAAATACTCAGACCTTTCCCGTGATGTAAATCCGTTTTCCTTATAAAGCTCTCCGGCAGCACCACTAAAATTAAGAATATCCAGAGTTTTAAGCATTGTATCTGGAGTCAAATTAACAGCCGCATCCCCCATATCCATAACGTTCTGCATAGTGTCAGCATTAAAGGCCTTATCAATCACATGGCTTTTATTAAATTTATCGCCATTTAAGCTTTCCTTATCATAATTCGGACGATAAGCACGAACATCTGTTTGTTCAATATTTTTAACTCCTCGTCCCTGGATAAGCATCTGAGTACCACATGACCAGCATCCATTTGAACTGGTCTGTATTCTTGGCATATGTATATCAAGCCTTATTAAAGCATCTTTTAGTTTACTATCATATTTAACACTACCATTAGCATTTTCATTATTTATAATAAGGGCTGGTTTATCATTTTCAAAAGGATCTGTACCCTTTAGTTTTTCATCAGCTTTTTTATTATTAATATTTTTCTTGGCTATAGTATCTAGGCGTTTAGCAATTCGTGCTTTAGCAGTAATGTCAAGAACCATCAAAGGTTTAGACCCTTTTTTCATATTCTTGCCATTATCAGTTTTCTTTTGCTTATTTTTATTCTCATTAAAATATTTAACTAGAGTATAGGCATCTCCAGAATTTCTAATTTCCACAGGAAGAACCTGATTAGCTTCCTCAAGAAATGCATTATTATTTTCATAAACGGAACGATTATTACTTTCTCTAAACTTACCAAATTCCCAAACCTCCGGAAAATACGATGCAATCTCAACAAAACCATCAAATAAAGTCTGTGAATCCTTACCCTCTAAGGTATTTATGAATTTTTTTACAGAGGTTTTCTCTTTACTTGAACTATCAGAACCACCTTTCTTCATTTCAAGTTCTTTTTTAGTATTTCTTTTATAGTAATCGTATATTTTATCATAGAGTTCTAATATATCATCATAAGTAATCTCTATTCTTTCTCCAAACCTTGTTTCATTATTACATGCATCAATTTCCTTTTGAATTTCTTTTTGAATTTCCTTTTGAATTTCTTTTTGATTTTGAGGCATAATAGGCTCATTATTTGGCTTATTCTCCTTCGTATCCAGAATAATATCATTATCATTCAGATTAATATCTTCTTTATTAGTTTTTATTTCATTCCTAGTAAAAACCGCTTTTTTACCATTTAGGAATTTCCTATTTTTTTTTCTCTTTTTACTATTTTTTGTTTGTCCACCCTTTTTTGGCATATCTTTCACCTCATAATACATTAATAATTTAATCTAAGATTCTATATTTTTACCACTTAATA
>JAILGP010000088.1 GCA_024696635.1 Eubacterium sp.
ACATTGAGCACCACGTAGGGCGTACAGAATGCGATGTGGGCGCAGATGACTCATAATTGCCATTACATTTTGAACAGAATCTAAATTCAAGCTCTGGATTAGTTATTTCTGTTCTTCCACAAACTGCACATTTATGAATAGATATTCCATCAGGATTTCCATAACCAGGGGGTATTATAGTTGAAGTACCAGGGAATTTAATTGTTCCATCAGGATTATAGGATGCATCTACTTTACCCCTTCTTCTTTTAATTTCCTTTTTTGCATCCCTCTTACTATGTTTTTGTTTCTTAAGTGCATTATTGTACTTCTGCTGGTTTTTCAGCTGACTCATACTTGGAATATCTCTCTTCTTTGTAACAAAGAAATATATAAAATAATTTGCAACAGAGCTAAATACTATAATCTTTGTAAAAAAACCACCTGTGATAAAGTAATAAGCCATAAGTATAAGATCAAAATATCCAAGCCACTTCATCTTAAGGGGAATTACAAAATAAAGATAAATCATGTGGTCTCCACCAACTACAGTAAAGGCCAGGAATATGGATATATACATAAATCTTGTAATACTATTTGCCGCATAATAAGGGTCTCCACCAGATAATGCATCTATCCTGTTCGCTTCACTGGAAGGACTTAAGTAATAATAATAAAAGCTTCCAATAAGAACCAAAATATCTGTTAGCAGGGCTCCACCTATAACATAAAGGTTATAGTAAAAACGTCCCCAGAACATTTCAAGATTTTTCCCAAGATAATAATAGAAATATAAATTTATGGGAAGTAATAAAAGTGTAAATAAACCTCCCCCATAAGGAATTGTAAAAATCCAGGTAAAAAGACGCCAAACCTGTCCATTTACTACCACCTCATATGGAATAAGAAGTAGGTTATAATAAAAATTAGGAATAATTTTATCAATAACATAGAATATAAAATAACCAATAATAGTACAGATTACGAAAACAAGATAAAGTCTTGGAATCGTATACTTGTAAAGTTTTTTTTCTGCCTTGTCTAAAAAGTTCATATTTTTCCTCATTTCTAATTTTACATACATAGTTTATATTACCATAAGAATCCAATATATGAAAGAAGGTTTTTGATTGTCTTATATAATGAATTTTTCATATAGGAATGTAGTAATATTTGGATTTTTATCAAGATTCTTATTTGTAATCTTAATTCAATTGAATTTAATTGAAGTTTTATTTTCTTTCGTTTATAATTATACAATTCAGGTTACATCAGAAAATCATAATATGAAGATTAAAGGAGATAATCATATTGAAGCATCTGGGAATAGACATTGGTTCAACAACTGTAAAGGTTGCCATAATCGACGAGAACTCAAAAATACTATATTCTGAATATAAAAGACATTTTGCTAAGATCAAGGAAACCCTTAGAGAGCTTCTTGAAAATGCTGTAAATGCTATTGGCGATACAGAGGTTGCAGCTGAGATAACCGGATCAGGAGGTCTTGCCTTATCTAATGTTATAGGAGTACCTTTTGAGCAGGAGGTTGTCTGTGTTTCTACTGCCCTTAAAACCTACGCCCCAAAAACTGAAGTTGCTATAGAGCTTGGTGGGGAAGATGCAAAAATTATATATTTTTCTAAACATGGTATAGAACAAAGAATGAATTCTGTCTGCGCAGGTGGAACAGGTTCATTTATAGATCAGATGGCTGCCCTTCTTATGACAGATGCCTCTGGACTTAATGAATTAGCCAAGGATTATGATACTATTCACCCAATTGCAGCAAGATGCGGAGTCTTTGCCAAAACAGATATACAGCCCCTTATTAATGAAGGCGCTACAAAGCCTAATCTTTCTGCTTCTATATTCCAGGCTGTTGTTAATCAGACAATTTCAGGTCTTGCCTGCGGTAAGCCTATAAGAGGATATGTAGCATTTCTTGGCGGTCCTCTTCATTTCCTGGACCAGCTTAGAGAAAGATTTATAGAAACTCTTAAACTAGATGAGGAACACTCTATAATACCAGATAATTCTCACCTCTTTGCGGCTTCAGGTGCAGCCCTTCATGCCCAGGAAGAAAAAACTATTATGCTTTCTGAGCTGGCATCCAAACTTACACCTGATTTAAAGATTGAAATAGAAGTAAACAGACTTGATCCTTTATTCTCTGATGACTCAGAGTATAAAGAGTTTACTGACAGAATGTCTAAATATAAGGTTAAAAGAGGTCAGCTTAAGGATTATAAGGGAAATGTATTCTTAGGTATAGACGCCGGCTCTACCACCACAAAGCTTGCGCTTATTGGTGAGGAAGGCGAACTTCTATACGATTTCTATAGTAATAATAATGGTAGTCCTGTTAATACAACCATAAGGGCTATGAAGGAAATATATAGTCTCCTGCCTGATACAGCTCATATTGCCGGAAGCTGTTCAACAGGTTATGGTGAGGCTCTTCTTAAATCAGCATTTAATCTGGATTACGGTGAGGTAGAAACAATTGCCCATTATACAGCCGCAGCCTTCTTTAATCCTAAAGTAGATACAATCCTTGATATCGGTGGTCAGGATATGAAATGTATCAAAATCAGAGAAGGCGTTGTAGATAATGTAATGCTTAATGAATCCTGTTCTTCAGGCTGTGGTTCCTTTATTGAAACCTTTGCTAATTCCCTTGATTATAAGGTTCAGGATTTTGCAAGGATTGCACTCTTCGCCAAGAGTCCTATAGATCTTGGTTCCAGATGTACAGTATTTATGAATTCAAAGGTTAAGCAGGCTCAGAAGGAAGGCGCTTCTGTAGAAGATATTTCTGCAGGACTTGCTTATTCAGTTATAAAGAATGCTCTTCTTAAGGTTATAAAGCTTACAGACCCTAAACAGCTGGGTAATGAAATAGTTGTTCAGGGCGGTACATTTTATAACGATGCCGTACTTAGAGCCTTCGAGCTTGTATCAGGGGCTAAAGCTATACGTCCTGATATTGCAGGTATCATGGGGGCCTTTGGTGCTGCCCTAATTGCAAGAGATAATTACCAGGAAGGATTTAAGTCAACTACCCTTCCTAGTCAGGATGTAAATGCACTTACCTACGAAACTCAGATGGCAAGATGCGGTCAATGTACAAACAACTGCCTTCTTACAATAAATAAATTCACAGGAAATCGTCGT
>JAILGP010000126.1 GCA_024696635.1 Eubacterium sp.
TAATTACTGGAAATTTATTTTGATCAATATGGATATGATATGTCATGGTTTATATTGATATATTGTAAATGTTTTTTATATTATTCCTAGGAATGATATACCACCTCAAGAGTTGGCTCTTTGGTAGGAGTGGTAAATTCATTTATAGTATCAACTCTTTTTATAGTGCCATTATCAAGTACTATAGGAGTGCCCTCCCTGTTTTTAAAGGCTTTAACATAATCCTCTATGCTTTCTATTTTTCTTTCAAACATCATTCCGCCTTTTATTCCATCATAGAAGTTATGGATGTCTGAACCGGAGGAGGTGGGAAGCCCCAGCTTTTCCGCGTATTTGTAAGCTAGTGAATTCATATAGTTCTGGTTGCCGGCGTTGAATATCTCTATTCCATCGCATATGGATGGGGTAAGATTAATCTGCTTTATATAGTATCTTTCGCGATAAGGATGGGCCTGTACCATAATACCACCGGCTGCATGTACCAGATCATAAACCTCGTGTCTTGTTTTGCTGAGAAGATCAGCATTTTCATATAACCAGTTTTTATCTATGCCATATATAAGATATTCATCACATTCAAAATTATATTCTATTCCAAAGAAGACGCTGAAATCTTTTCCCTGGGCGGCTCTATATGCTGCTTCATAACCGGTGACATATAAGTCAACCCTTTCCTTCCATGGAAGCGTCTCCGGTATACAGGTATTACCATTGAAAAAATGGTCTGTAACTATGATGCCGATGTATCCCAGGTTCCTCATGTAGTCTATGTAATCTGCCCCGTGAGCTTTGGCACATTTGCTTGCTTCACATGTATGTAAATGTGTTTCATAAATATATGACATCTATATGCTCCTACTAATGAGAAAGTCTTGCAAAATGCCAAGAACCTTCCTTATTACAAAACTATAAACCGACTATTTAAGTGGTAAATTTTCGAGCCCGCTATCAGAATAAACACTTATAATGTGGGTGTCAAGTGTGGAATTAAAACCTTAAAGACTCTGAAAAAGGAAGACTCTGTGGTGAAAAAAGGATGCTATTCTGTATTGAACAGGCGGCATCCATTTTTTTGTGAACAAAATGCAACAGTGTTGCAAAAAACTATTGACAAATAAAAAATTGGATTCTATAATATGCAACTGTGTTGCAAATATCAAATGTAATTATCAGGGGAGTTATAAAAAAATGAAATCAATTTACAATACAAAAAGTAGAAATATCATATTAGATCTTATGAAAAAAGATCCTAATCATCTTTTTAATGCAAATGAAATATATGAATGTGTATGTAGTGATACAGACAAAATTTCCAGGTCAACCGTTTATAGACAGTTGAATAAGTTAGAAAAGGAGGGACTGGTAAAAAAATACCGTTTAAACGGTGATGATTCTTCCGGCTTTATGCTTTTTTCAGATTCTACACTTAAACGCTACTATTTTAGATGTGAAAAATGCGGAAAGGTTATAGCATATCAGGATATTCAGCTTGATAATTTGTATGAAAAGCTAAGGAAATCTCATAAATTTGAGATTGATACTGATAATACACTTTTGAATGGTGTATGTGGAGATTGCAAGTAATTGTAATGTAATCAGCTGGGGAATGTAAATAATAGGAATGTAAGACAGCTGGGGAATGTAAGTAATAGTAATGTAAGACAGCTGGAGATTGTAAATAACAGTAATGTAAGCAGCTGGTATGGAAAGGATATTATATCAGCTTTACATATATAAAACCTTTAATCTTAAGGAGGATAAAAGTTATGAGGAAAAGGATTTCGCTAATTTTAGCGGCAGCTATGATGCTTGGATGTGTAAGCGCTTGTGGTAGTTCAGATTCAGCATCTGATCAAGGGGCTGAAATTACCACTGAGAGTGTTCAGGAGATCACAGAGGGTGATAATAAGGCCGCAAATGAAGAATTAGAAACTGCTCAGGCTGAAAATGAGGAGGAAACTCCAGCTGGAACAGAAACAGATACCAGCGAGGACAAGGATGGCCTGAAGATTGTAACAACTATATTTCCAGAGTATGATTGGGTAAAAACCATTCTTGGAGACAAGGCAGAGGATGCTGAATTAACACTTCTTCTGGATAATGGAGTGGACCTTCACAGTTATCAGCCAACAGCAGAGGATATAATCAAGATACAGGAATCTGATATGTTCGTATATGTTGGTGGAGAATCTGATGAGTGGGTTGAGGATGTTCTTGAGAGCGTAGAAAATCCTGATATTAAAGTGATTAATCTTCTTGATTCTTTAGGTGACAGTGCTAAGGCTGAGGAAACCGTAGAGGGTATGGAAGAAGGTCATGACCATGACCATGAGCATGAACATGAACACAGTAAGGAGGTTTCTACCTTCGAGGATTCAGAGGTTCAGGATAGAGCCCTTTCTGATTGGGAAGGTGACTGGCAGTCAGCGTATCCTTTAGTACTTGATGGATCCCTTGATGAAGCTTGGGAGCATAAGGCTGAGGACGGAGATATGACAGCTGAGGAATATAAGGAATATTATACAGCAGGATATAAGTCAGAATATACAAATATTAGTATACATGGCGATACAATAACATTTACAGATGATAAGGGAAATGTTACTGAGTCAGCTTATAAATATACAGGATACTTTATCCAGGACTGGTCAACAGGTACAAGAGCCGCTATGTACCGTTTTGAGGCAGAAGATAAAGAGTCTGGAGCTCCTATATATATTGAGTTTAATGACCATATAATAGAGCCTGAGAAGGCGGAACATTTTCATATTCGTATGAGTAATGAAAGCTATGATGCTATTGTTGATCCTGAAGGAAACTGGCCTACATTTTTCGATGCTTCTTTAAGTCCTGAGGGAGTATGTGAGGAGGTTATAGGTCACGGTGCTCATGAGGAAGAAATGGATGAACACGTATGGCTTTCACTTAAAAATGCAAGCCTTCTTTGTGAAAGTATTGAATCAGAGCTTGAGGAAATTGATCCTGAAAATGCAGATACTTATAAGAGTAACCTTGATGCATATAAGGAAGAATTAGCTCAGCTGGATAAGGAATATGAAACAGCAGTGAGCGAAGGAAATCAGAAAACACTTCTTTTTGGTGACAGATTCCCATTCAGATACTTAGTAGATGATTATGGACTTGAATATTTTGCTGCATTTTCCGGTTGTTCAGCTGAATCAGAGGCAAGCTTTGAAACAATAGTTTTCCTTGCTGGAAAGGTTGATGAACTGGGACTTGGAGCAATAATGACAATAGAAGGCCCAAATCATGAAATAGCTGAAGCTGTAAAGAATGCAACTACATCAAAGGATCAGGAAATCCTCACCATGGATTCTCTCCAGTCCACAACTTCAAAGGATATAGAAGA
>JAILGP010000151.1 GCA_024696635.1 Eubacterium sp.
TCCACTGAAGCTGAGGCTCATAGCTTTGGCTGCCATCTGCATTGTACCATTTTCCATTTATCCATTCATTGCTAGGTGTCTGTCCATTAGCCGCACCAGAACCACCGTTTGCACTTGTGCCACCCGTTGTAGCTGAACCAGATGATGTTCCTGTTCCTCCTGTTGCACCTGAACCAGCTGATGTACCTGTGCCTACTGTTGTACCTGATGCACCTGTGCCTACTGTTGCACTTGTATCTCCTGATGTACCTGATGCATCTGATGTACCTGTATCTCCTGATGTACCTGTATCTCCTGATGTACCTGATGCATCCGATGTACTTGTATCTCCTGATGCACTCGTACCATCTCCAGCTTCTCCTGAAGGAAGAGCAATACTAAATGTATATTCATTTGAATCGCGTCTGCTATTCACATCCACATAATAATATGTTCCTGCAGAAAGAGAGAGACTATCTGATAAATATGTATCCCCTCTTTTCCCACCATAGGAACCTATTTCATTTCCTGCAGCATCATATATATTAACATTTGTTTTTTTACTTCCTGACAGCTCGAAATTATATGTTCCTGCTGTTCCAACATTAAACCAGTAATAATCATGTTCATCATGATTATCAAAATCATACCATTCTGATACACCTTTTACACTCGCTGAATTATTTGCATCCATTTTAATTTCAACTGAAGTATCCATAGAGTCATTACTATCTGTATCAATATCTGAATCATAAGAAACCGCCTGAAAACTATAGTTTGTAGTAATATTAGCACCTTGATATACTGAATCTATCATGTTACCTGAATTACCATCTCCAGACTCAAAATAAATATAATATGTTCCTGGTCTTAAAATCATAGATTTTGCCGACGTACTACCTGTTGTTCCATCATTATTACCATACCACATGATCGACATATCCATAAGATATGTTCTACTTGAATCATAAATATATGCATTATAGTAAATCAATTCCGTATATGTAAAACTTAAATCAACCCAACCTGTTGAAGGAACTTCAAATTTCATAAGTCCGTTCGGCCTACTTAAACTTAAAGATTCAATCTTAATCGAACTTGAAGAATTAACATTTATTACTGTTGCATTTTTCACCAAATCATTAGATAAAACTGGTGTTATACTATCTACCATACTATTAGCTAAAACTGGCATTGCAAATACATCATTAACACCACATGTTGCCACTAAAGAAGCTGCCATACCAGCAACAAGAGCACCTGCTATGTATCCACATATATTAATATTTCTTTTCATTTTTCACCCTACTCCTTACATTCGTGGTTAACAAACTAATCACTCCTATAATCAGCTTGTTTCCTAATTTAGTATTATAATCTAATCTGTAGTCACTATCTTTCTACCAACATGCTCCATCAGAACCAAGCCAATAACCATCTATATATTGATTCGCTGCCATATATCCATCTAGCTTCTGCCACTGAGAACATGGATACCATACTATAATTTAATCCTGAATCAGTTGATGCATTAACAGCTCCAACTGGTGCTACAAGTAATAGTGCCACCCCTGCCACAACAACACTCGATAAACCTCCTCAGAAATTAATATGCTTTTTCATGAACGCGCCTCCATAAATTATTATAATAATGACAAATCCTTAAAATCCAGCTAAGTAATTATGTCACAATAATTAGAATCAGCCATTTGATTACACATTAAAACTTCAAAAATCAGCATGCTTTTTCATTATAAAATGCATGCTGATTAAAAATACTTATTAAATTATAATACCACTTCAAACATCAATATCATACCTCGTAAAATAGAAAAATCTTACTTTAAAATTTTTAGTGTAAAAATCAAATCATAAGAAAATGTCAGTTTCTTCTCCAGCCACCATTATCATATTCTATCCACGCCTTATTAAATCTAATAGTTGCTACAATAGAAAAAGCAAAGGCAATTAAGGTTATCGGAAAATGAATCTTTTCGGACGTAACAGCTAAATATATACAATCTGAAAAAATCAATACAAAGCCGATTATAGCACATCCTCTACTTTGAAACAATAAAACTCCTAAACCTAAGGCAACAAATATAACAGTCATTACAATTTGCGTAGTCATTATTTTATGTACATCAATATAGTATTCCTCCCCTAGCCCAAATGTTTCTGAAAGACTATTAACCATATTTATCTGTTTTTCTAATGCCGAGAGCCAAAAATCCACTCTGAAAGCATCAACAATAGATGCAATAATTACAATAACCGAACTAATAATAATATAATCACGATCTTTCCTATTTCTAGGACTGTTAAAAAATTCTTTTCTATTAAGTCTACGGGGAAGGTCATTTTCCGCAGGATATTCTCCCACACCTGACATATATGGATCATTCTCTGGAGCACCATGTAAACTATTATCTCCATTTGAACCATCATAATTATTTGAGATAGGATTATGATTTATCTTATTTCCAAACATATCCACATCATCAAAATCATCAATAATTTCTGAATTCAAAAAATCATTATTACTAGTTCTCTTATCCTGAGGTTGAATATCATCTATAGCCTCAGCTTGATTAGATGCTTCAGTATCCACACTATTATCTTTTTTTAATTCCATTTTTATTTTCCTAAAAACCAATTCTATTACTAACTAAAAAAATCTAATACAATACATCCAAACCCTTTCGAACATATTTTTCTACATATTCTAATTCTCCATCAGAAATATTCGTAGAACACGGAAGAGTTATAATCCTATCCCATAGACCTTCTGTAACAGATAAATCATCTGCTTTTAGAGCCTCGAGATAAGGAATCTGCAAATGTACCGGTTTCCAAAAACTTCTGGCTTCTATTCCATTATCTTTAAGATATGAACATAGTTTTCTGACCATATCTAAATTTCCTTTTTCAAGAACAATACCAGAAAACCAGCATGAACTCTTGCAATAATCAGGTTCAACAAATAGTTTCACCTTATCAATATCTTTAAATGCCTGATTATAGTATTCTCTAACCTCCCGCTTTCTTTTAACAAATGCATCCAACTGTTCTAACTGAGCCACACCTACGGCAGCTTGAAGATTAGTCATCCTATAATTATAACCTACCATATCAAAATCATATTCAGCACTTACTCTTGCTGTAGTAGAAAGATGTTTACAAAGCTTTAATAAATTTTCATCATTACCAACTATCATTCCTCCACCGCCAGCTGTAACAGTTTTATTTCCATTAAAGGATAAGGCTGTAAGATCTGATAACTCCCCAACTTTCTTTCCTTTATATGTGGAACCAATTGCAGCAGCAGCATCAGCGACTATAGGAATAGAGTATTTAAAAGCTATAGTCTTTAGTCTATCCATATCAGGAATATTGCCCAATGTATAAACCGGCATAATAGCTGAGATACATTGATTTGTTTCCTTATATACTAATTTCTTAATTAGCTTCCCATCATCACAAGGCATTTCTTTAATAACAGTCTTTCTGGATAATTCGTCCTCAAGCTGATCTATATCTATAGTCCATGATTCAGGATTTATATCAATAAACCATGGTTTAGCACCCGCATGTGATATTGCATTTGCTGTTGCTATAAATGTAAAAGAAGGTGCTATAACTATATCTCCTGGTTTTACTCCAACCGCAAGAAGCGCAGTATGCAAAGCTGTTGTTCCTGCTGAAGTAGCTACTCCATAAGAAGTACCCGTAAGTTCAGCAGACATTTCTTCTATCCTATTTACATATTCTCCAACAGACGAAACAAATGTAGAATCTATACAATCATTCAAATATTTTCTTTCATTACCTGAAAGATTAGGTATTGCTAATGGTATCATTTTCTTGCCTCTAAAACGCCCCTTCTGTAGTATGGTTCAATAAAATTATCAAATTCATGAAAGAACATATAACCTTTTCTTGCTGTTACTGTATATCCCATACTCTCTAAAATATCACGTATTTCTGCCTCTGCTTGAGGTTGATGATACGCACAAATTAATAACACTGCTTGAGGATTAGCTTCTAACGTTCTTTTCATGCCTCTTAACGCAGCTTGTTCAAATCCTTCTATATCCATCTTAATTACAGAAATATCTTTAGGTATATCATTTTCAAAATATCCATCTATAGAGGTAATATTATTCTTTACATCAATTTCATCACCTACATATTTACTTACTATAGTTACTTTACTATTAAATGGTGATATAGTTTTAGTTAGTGCATATTTCATATTTTCATCAGGTTCAAAACAATAAATCCTATCAGATAATTCTTCCATCTCTAAGGTAAAATTACCCTCCGCTGCTCCTAAATCAAGAACTGTTCCATGTAATGATTTAATATAGTTATAGTTGTCCTCTAACAAGTATCTGTGAGGAGAATTAATATCCTGATCCAAGAGTAAGGACTGATAATAAAGCTTACAATTACCAGGCCCCTTACCTAATGGCATATATAATTTTTTTATTTTTCCATTGTACAATTTATGGTTGATATAAAATGAACCATTTCTTTTTCTTAAGTCAATAGGATAATCACTTTTTTCATACTTTTTAGTCCAATCACCATAAAAAAACTTTAAATATCCTACTTTCCTAAAATCATTTACTATCGCTTTTATTTCTGTATTATCATCATTTTCAATATATTGTAATACTTTTTTATAAATTTTACCTTTTCGTAATTTCATATACTTAGGATATAAGAATAATAATGTTCGATACGGAAAATTATTAAAAATAAAGGAAATTAACTTGTCTTTCATTTAAAACCCCCTAATCATTAAATACAACGAATCTAAACATATATAAATATGCGAAATCCATTTATAACTTCTAAAAACTTCTGATAAATATCCACCTTTCCAATAATTCTTTTGGAGCCCTTTCATAAGTGTTACTGGATGAAAGATATTTTCATCATGATTTTTCTCTATCATGCTAACAGCTACATTATTCCCACCTTGAAGCGTTGATAATAATTTCACATCCTCAATTTCGGGATAAAATGTTAATCTTAAAAAACTATTTTCTATAAAGGAGGGATTAATTTTATATTTATGATATCCTCTTTGTATCCACCCATTTATAAAGTAATCAATTCCACTTTGTATTTCGTCTACTGTTTTCACGCATTCTTTCTGTTCTGCAAAAATCGGATGAACTAAACCTTGGGAATCTTCCATATATCCGACGGTTCTACCATGAGATGCCTGTATTACTGATTCAAAAAAACCACCACTTATTCTAGCTTGAGGAGAAGGATTATCACTAAATAAATACGCTTCTGCTGAGTTATTTATCCTGGCCTTTTTATTAAATTTTTGTGTAATTCTCATGTAAAGCCCATGTATCCTATACTCATCACCTAGAACTCTACTAAGCATTAATTGAGTATGTCCACCAAATCCACTATCTGCCAAAATAAAATCATAACCATCCACAATTTGCGTAATATATTTCCTCAATAAATCATATTGCATATTATCATTTTCATTAGAAGTATCTCCTTTAGCAACCCTATAAGGTGCCGATAAGCTTTTTAATGAAACATAAAAATATATACACTCATCTTTTTCCTTCGGATATAATTTGATATACCATTGATATGTCTGTTTTAAATCTCTAGAACAAAATAAAATATTTTTTATACCCAATTCTTTCTTTCTTTTATGTAACCACTGACAATATCCTAAAATAACTGGTCCCAAAGTTTCAAAACCTATTTGTGCTAACCTTGCTTCTAAAAAAGAAATATTATTTTTTGTATACCCATATACCAACTCATCTATAACTGTTTTACTATGTTTCTTTTGTAAATACACCATATGATTAATGGGAACAACTTTTTGGGATGCTATTTGAACTATATGACTTCCATCTATATCAGAAACTTGACTATCCCCATAATGAAGTAAATCATTTTTATTAATACTATATTTTTTTATTAATACTTCAAATAATTTTCCCCCTTTTTTGGAATACCCTTCTTCATTAGAAACAATAATACCATCAACTTCATATCCACATTTTTTCAATAACTTAAGCAAAAAATCCGATGAATAATACATATCGGAAATAGCATAAATTTTTTTATTTTCTGTTTTATATTTATCAAAAACTTTCTTTATCTCAAAATTAGCTACACACATATCAAGTTCAATTTTTTGTTCCAGATAAAGCAAATAGTTTTTTTCATTTTGAGAATATTTAGTTTTTTGATATATTTCTTCAATTGATGGTGTCATATTACCATCTTTATAACATTCAAGTTCAGCATTTTTTCGATTTTCATAAAAAATTGTTTTATATTTAAAATAATTATCCGCTTCTTTTTCAATAATTTTCCATAAATTATTAAATGTCCCACAATTTCTAACCACTA
Source organism: Eubacterium sp. (assembly GCA_024696635.1). Lineage (GTDB taxonomy): Bacteria > Bacillota > Clostridia > Lachnospirales > Lachnospiraceae > Eubacterium_Q. The sequence goes on from JAILGP010000151.1 coordinate 6,388, forward strand.
AAGTATCAAAAATATCAAATGAAATAACATTATATGATTTCATAATAAACCCCACAAACTAAATATTGTAAATATCCGTCTTATACTTATCTAAATTATTACTTATAAAATCGATTGTCGCGGATAATCCACTATCTATATCAAACTTGGGTGTCCAAAGTGTAAGATTCTTAATCTTTTCGTTACATCCCAAAAGCCTGTTAACCTCACTATTTTTAGGTCTGAGTCTCTCCTCATCACAAATCACTCTTGCATCAGGGTTAATCTTAGATATCAACTTATCCGCCAAGTCACCTATAGATATCTCCTTTTGAGTTGCAATATTTATTTCCTCTCCAATAGTTTTATCAGATTTATAAATCTCAATAAAACCATTTACCGTATCCTTAACATAATTAAAATCCCTTGTTGGACTAAGCGCCCCAAGCTTTATTTCTTCCATACCTGAAAGAAGTTGCATAATAATGGTAGGAATTACCGCCCTGGCTGATTGCCTAGGACCATAGGTATTAAATGGTCTCACTATTGTGACAGGAAGATTAAAGCTTCTATAGAAGGATTCGGCAAGCCTGTCGGCTCCAATTTTTGTTGCAGAATACGGAGACTGTCCCTGATATGGATGCTTTTCATCTATAGGTACATACTGAGCTGTACCATAAACCTCTGAAGTTGATGTAACAAGCACCCTCTTAGTTCCAAGATCTCTAGCTGCCTGTAATACATTAAGAGTCCCTTTAATATTAGTATCGACATATGCATCAGGAGCATAATAACTATATGGTATTGCTATCAAGGCCGCAAGATGAAAAACCGCATCACAATCCTTCATCGCAGTTCTTACAGCATTTGGGTCTCTTACATCTCCAGTAAATATTTCAATTTCATTTTGTAATTCCTTTGGAAATGTATCTATCCAGCCCCATGTATTAAATGAATTATAAAGTACAAAAGCCTTGACCTTATATCCATTTTTTACCAATTCTTCAACAAGATGACTTCCAATAAAACCATCCGCCCCAGTTACAAGTATCTTTTCCATTAAAAATATTCTCCTATTAAATCTTATTTCTAAAATAATTCTGAGCCATACATGTTTTCTTTTTTCTATCCTTTACAAGTATTTTTCCACTTTCATCCCTGATAACAACACTATCATCAGGAATTTCCATATCATATACCATAGCATCTACACTAATAGATACTCTGTCACCAATTCTCTTATTGCCTATTATCTTGGCTCCCGCTCCAAGAAATACTCCCTTACCAATTTCTGGTGCAGGACTACCATCTTCCTTTTGGTCTGTATTTATTGTTACATTCTGAAAAACCACTAAATAATCACTATAAACAGCATTTCCTATTATTGAGCCTACAGGATGTCCAAGAAAAAAATAATCAGGCATATTACACTTATAAGACAGGAAAAATCCATTTAATAATCTGTTAAGATTAAGCACCTTATCACAGATTGCCTTATTTTGTGATATATCCCATAAACTATTAGAGAAAAAATATAAAAACTGAGCATATTGATCTGCATGAAGATGACTAAAAAATGTATTACCATTCTCATCACTATAAGCAGGAAATGTTATACATTTAAAGCATTTTTCTAATCTTTCTAGTCCCAGTGAAAAGGCTGTATCAATATCCTTACCTGACATATGATATCCATCAGGAAAAAAAGTATCCAGTTGCTTACCCAAATATTCTTTTAAATCACTTTGCGAAATACTAATATTCATTAATTTCCACCTGATTATTACATAAATATAATTTATGTTCTAATTCTAATATTTTATAACTTTTTTATAATATATTTATTGCTTATTTTCTATATCCGTTTTTTCTATATCCGTTTTTTCTATATCAATTATTTCTATATTCTCTTTCTTTATAGTATCTTTTTCAGATTCATCTTCAAAATTATATCTGGCCTTTTCTACAACAAGAGGCTTTTTATTCATTCTTGCAAGAATTTCACCAACATATTCTCCAATTATTCCTATAAACATAATTTGAACTGCACTAAAAAAGAATATACCTGCGGTAAGAGACGCAATACCAGCACTATATGTATCCCAATACATAAGCTTTAAGACTACATTAAAAATAGCCACAAGCAAACTTAGAAAAGCAACAACTGCTCCAAAATAGGTTCCAAGTCTTAAAGGAACCTTTGAAGTATTTACAATATCATTTATAGCCACATTTAAATACTTAAAGAATGAATAACTTGATTTACCTCTTTTCCTAACAGGCTGATGATAATCAATAAATGCAATTTCATAACCAAATTCAGAAATCATATTCCTAAAGTTCGGTGTAGGTCCAGAATATTTAATAAGCTTATCCATAACCTCTCTATCATATAAACCAAATCCAGTAACATCCTCATACTGTTCATTATCCGATAACCATTTTATGACTTTATAATATAACTTTCTGATATGATACATAAAAGGTTTTTCATCACTTGAGGTTTTCTTTCCCCATACAACCTTATTCCCCTCTTCCCATTTCCTAATAAATTCAGGAAGAAGTTCAGGGGGATCCTGAAAATCTGCCGCAAAACAGATTGAACAATCACCACTAGTTTGAAAAAATCCATACGAACCCGATCGTGATGGTCCAAAATTTCTGAGATTTAGAATGACCTTAACTCGTTTATCCTTTTCTGCAATTTTCTTTAATATTTCCTGAGTACCGTCAGTAGAACAATTATCTATAATAACATATTCGTATTCATACTGAGGAAGAGCACTCATAATTTCAGTTACTTTATTGTACATTGCTTCAATATTTCCACTCTCATTAAAGCAAGGTGTAAATAAACTAATTTTCTTCATATGCCTAACCTTCTCTTCATATCCTCCATCTCGCTGAACTGTCCCATATCCATCCAGGACTGTTCTGAAACTGGGAATGCGCCAACCTTATTTCCATTTTTTATAATACGCTCTGCTAGTTCTGGCAGATGTATAAATTCATTGTCACCTATATTATCAATAACCTCCGGCTCAATAAGATAAAGACCTGTATTAACCATAAATGAATAATCAGGTTTTTCCCTCATTTCCGTTATATATCCTTCCTTATCCGTTTTTATCACACCATAAGGGATGATAACATTCTTCATAGAACACACAAATGTTATCTTATTATCACTCTTAATATGATTTCTTACTATGCTGCTAAAATCAGTATCTATAAGAATATCACAGTTAGATAGGAAAAATCTTGAATCCACCATATTTCTTATGAGTTTTAGTCCCCCGCCAGTTCCAAGAAAATCTTTTTCTTCTACGTATTGTATATCATAATCCTTCTTAATATCATCAAAATAGGACTTTATCATACTTGATTTATAATTAAGGATCATTATCACCTTTCTACATCCAAACTTAGTAAAAGAACCAATAATTCTTTCAGTTATAGTTTCGTCGCCTATAGGAAGTAATGGTTTGGGTAATATTTTAGTATATGGATAAAGCCTGGTACCCTTACCTCCTGCCATTATAACCAGTGGTATATCTTTAAGACTGTCTGAATAGTTATTCTGAGGATTTTCAAAATCAACAACCCTGACAAGATGTTTGTTTATATCTACTATAGGATATATAAGTCTGATTCTTTCTTTTCTTTCCTCATATATTTCATTTTCAGAATAATAGAGCTTAGGGGCATCATTCATCGCCAGTGTTATATTGTCCGATAATTGACCATTACGCATGAAAAAAGAACGCATATCACCATTGGTAAATAGGCCTATAACCTCCTCATTATCATTTAATACAACAACACCCTTTATAAGCTCATTTTCCATTTTTTCTATTGTTTGCTTAACAGTAAAATTTGAATTTACTACATACTTTTCCATAACTTTTCCATTATCTTTCTGCCAATTTCATAACATATAATGCATTATTTACATCATTTATATTTTCCATATTTCCATTTATATACTCTAAAAAGTATTTCATTTCAGATATATACTTTTCATTTGCATCTTCATGCGACTCATAAATAATCTCACCATTAGCACTAATACTATTATTGATAAGATCTATCACATATAATTTATCTTCTGTAAATAGCTCACATTGCCTTCTAGGAAGTCTTCCAAAATAATCCAGATGTAACTCTAATATTATATCAGAATATTTAGCTATATAAGAAACAATATCTTCACTATCAATTTCTAATTTGGAATTCTGGCTAGAAAAACTATATACCTCCCTAGGAAAACCAAATAATGAAGTAAGATAATCCCACTCATGAATAAGATCTATTCTTACTCCGCCTCCCTCTGAGGCATGAGCACTATAACATTTTCTATAATCAGTACCTGGTCTCCAATCTGGAAGATAAGTCGAACATATACTTCTTACATGAAAAACATCTTGTAAATCTACACACTTTTTTATCTGGCTAATGACAGACATATGTCTGAGAGGACATGCCACATAGATTTTTTTCGATTCAGGAATAAATGAGAAGTCAACATCTGTATTACTAAAAACAGGCTTTTCCACAAAAAAACAATCCGAATAAGGCAGCATCTTTTTTATAGTATCCAAATGTAGGAATGTAGGGTTAGTAATAAAAACCGCATCATAGTACGAATCAATTTCCTCTATAGAGTAAAATTCCTTATCGTAAATCACACCCTCCAATTTTCTATGAGAACTTCTAAGTAAATGTACATCTAATTCTATACCCTTTGTATTACATAAATAACTAAGATTTTTTATATGTCTTTTACCTATAGAACCAACCCCAACAAAACATACCTTCATAAAATTATCCTTCTATTTCATCTAATAAATTAAGAACTCTTAAATCCTTCTCGAAACTATAAAGTGAAGCCGACCTATCCCCTTTACGACAATCCAAAAAGGCCTGCACTTCTGCCTTATAAGCATTTTCTACTATATTCTTACTGTATCCATCTTTATGTTGGATACTTTTATAAACATTTATCTGTTTGGAAATCTTATTTTCAACATCATAATCTACCAATGAATCCGGCCTTCCATTCCAGTTAACATGAATATCTTCGTTATAAATTTCAAGCCTTCTAGTCGCTTCTCTAGATACAACATCTATAGCAATCATCCCCTTAGAGCCATTTTTATGAATAAGATATATGAAAAAATTATCAGGAAAATCCAACTCTAAATTACTAATGTTATCTTTTTGTACATATATATCTACTACTTCACCAAAGGCCGCAATAATCCAAGGAAATTCTATAGCCATAATTTCCCTGCATCCGTTTGTTGCTTTATTTCCAACAAAAAAATTCTTAAAGTTTTCCCAAGGATGCCAATCAGGAAGATACTGTCCAGTATGATATATATAGTTAACCTTTTGTCCATCTACTTTATCTATAATCCATTGAACATCTTTTCTATATAAAAATGTGGACGACAAAAATATAGTTCTATCACCTAACTCTTCTTTTATAAATCTTTCATATCCATCTTTTACCAAATTCAATTCAGTAAATACATCTATATCCGAATCAAGTAATTGATCAATAATTACATGATGAGAAAGAGGAGATGTACAAACAAATGCCGCATCTGGCTGAGTTTCTGTTATTGCTTCTTTTAAGTCGCAATAAGTATTTTTTATTCCTGTTTTTAAAACAGCCTCTTCACATCTTTTTTCACTTGAATCTACTCCAATAATTTCTATACTACTATCCAGTTCCTGAATCAGACCAATACGTCTTCTACCCATAGATCCAAGCCCTATAACAAGCACCTTCATATCAATCTCAGCCCTCCGATATAATACAAGTCTTATAACAAGTACCTTTATTTCATCTCTCCGATATCATCCATCTTCTATGTTCCTCTTCAGATATAAATGGAGCCATATCCTCTAAAGATGGAGTTTCAAAGCTTCCATCTTCTTTCATTCTGGAAGAAACCTTAGGAATTACAGGATCATCTAAACGTTCTTCAATTTCCAAAAGAACCTGTCCCTTTTTATCAAAAAATTCTTTTAATTTATCCTCTACCTCTTCATTATTATGACATATCATATAATCCATACCAAAAGTCTTGGCAATGTCTTTAAACTCTGGGAAACTAACACCGGTTTCTTTGGTACAACCAATTATTGTTCCATTAAAGAAATTCTTACAGGTCTGTCTAATGGCATTATACCCATCATTTGAAAATACAATAACCTTAACTGGTAAATTATAATGCCTTATAGTCTGTAATTCCTGAAGATTCATCATAATACTTCCATCTCCAGTTACGCATACAATATCTTTACCTGAAGAAATAGCCGCTCCAACTGCCTCAGGAAGATCAGCCCCCATAGAACCACAATTATTATTAGCAACTATTCTTTGACCTTCCTGTTTTATTCCAATCTGAAGTTTCGCACTACAGGCAGTATTATTACCTAAAATCGTTATACTATCCTGAGGTTCGTACTTTTCATATATCTTCCAGAAATAGTAGGAACAAACCCTCTCCTTAAGATCAATATTTTCTATAGATTCATATGGTGTAAATCTTTCTTTAAGCGCATTGCAATAGTCTAACCATGTTTGTTTTACTTCTATTTCCCCATTGTAAACAGATGCAGCTTTAAAGAAATCTCCCAAATCTGCATAAATATGCTTATCCACTCTGACTCCAGGTTTCTTCATCTCATTTTCATCTATATCTACCGCAATAATATATGCATTAGGAGCAAAAGCACTTTGTTCCCAGCCAGTCATTTTAAATCCAAGATTGCATCCAAGCGAAAGAATTACATCAGCATTCTGAACAATAAAATTCCCTGTTCTTGGACCAATGGATCCTGACATGCCATAATATAGTGGATAATCCGTATACATAGCATCTGCAGCTATACAAGCATCTATAACTGGAAGCTTACATGTATAGGCAAATTCTCTGAAAGCATCCAGATTTCCAGAATTAACGATTCCATTTCCTGCTAGTATTACAGGTCTTTGAGCATCCTTAAGTATTTTAAAAGTATCTACAACATCATTAATATTAATTTTAGGAATATCCGGTTGAAAATCATCCTCATATAAATCATCTTCCTCAACAATAGCACTTTGAACATCAAGAGGAACATCAATCCATACAGGACCTTTTCTTCCACTTGTTGCCAGCTTAATAGCTTTACCAAGTTCTTTTTTTATACTTAGTGGATCAGTAACCATAGTCACATACTTTGTCATGTTCTGTACAGAATGAACTATATCAAATTCCTGTATACCCCTATATCTAAGAGGAAGTCCACTTTGAGGTATAGATATTGCATATCTTACCTGTCCTGAAAGTACAAGCATCGGAAGACTATCCTGCCAACACCCCATAACGCCAGTTATAGCATTAGTCGCTCCTGGTCCACTAGTAACACAAACAGCAGCCATCCTTCCACTTATTCTGGCATAAGCTTCCGCCGCCATAGCAGATGCCTGCTCATGATGATTAAATATTTTTCTTATATTATTATTTAATGCTAAAGCGTTATCGAGATGCATAGCACCACCACCTACAACGCCAAAACATGTATCAATACCATTTTCAACTAAAAAGTCCATTATTATATCAGCTACTCTTCTTTTCATAAGTTTTCCTCTCATATTCTATCTGTTGACATATTCCATCTATAATATCCGTAAATTCTAAATTCTTAATTTCTTTTATTAATCTTTCATTATTGGCAGTATAAGCCTTATTATACCCCTCGTTCAATATAATAATACTATTCGTTGAATTCATTTCTCTTTTTATTATTTCAGCAATTTCTGATAAATATAAGACCTTTCCACTACATACATTATAAGTTTGGTATTTTGGTTTATTATAAATAAAATAGTCCAAAATATCGACAAGATCACTTACATGCATATAATCAAACCTACAATCCTGACGTATAGTAATATCTTTGTTCTCTAATATGCTTCTTATTACATGCGTAATAAACTTGGATTCATGATCAGTAGGACCATACACAGCAAATAATCTCAAATTATACATCTTGGGAGACTGCTCGAGTAATTTATGAATATTGTACTTAATAAGCCCATATGTATCATATGGAATTGATCGTCCAAATTCCTCTTCATGAATCATATCCATATCTTTAGATTTGTCATACTCTGCACCTGAGCCCAGAAAAATCAACTTTTCATATAATTTTTCTGCCTGCTGAAGATTAAGAAAAACTCTTATACTATCCTCAAACATTCTATTTGCTTTATCCAATGGGTTTTTAACCGGATTCGGATTTGCCGAATGAATAACCACCTCTATATTATTCTTTTCTATATACTCATAAACCTTATTCTCATCCAAAAGATTTAATTCAGAACGGGTAGGTATATAAAGCTCACATTTTTTAGCCAACTCATCCTTTATGTTACGTCCTATAAATCCGCTTCCCCCTGTTAAGAGTACTCTCTTCATATTATCCACCCTCTTGTATCACATTAAACATTTTCTTATCTTATAGCTTTATATCATAAAATCTTTTACTAGCTACAAGCTCATTATTATCAAGCTTTTCCTTAATAATCTTATATATCCGTCCCGATGTAAGTCCATCTCCATATGGATTATCATAATAAGTTTCTGGCAAATCACTTTCTTTGTAAACTCTTTGAATTGCCTCCTTTATAGCTGCTGTGTCAAGTGCCACATCCATAACACTCTTAGCTCTCAGCCTCCCATTTTGTCTATCCCCAATATTAATCGTTTGTATCTTCATAGAAGGAGTTTCTATAATACCACTTGAGGAATTTCCCAAAACAGCTATTGCATATTTCATAGCCGACATATATCTTACCACACCCAGAGAATCAAACAAGTAAGCATTAGGATTATCTTGACAGAAAACTTCGAGTGCACAATTTATCTCTCTTCCACCCATATCAGCATTTGATTTTGTAAAAATATAATTAATATCCTGACAATCCTTAATTGCATCCAGTACTATATTAAGCTCTGTTAATGAATCGACTTTACCCTGAGTAGTCGGATGATAAGTAACAAGCATATAAGGTTTATCAAGATTAATACCTAAATTATCCTCCAATTCTTGCTTACTTAATATTGGTATATTAAGTACATTTTCCACTCCAAGTGCCCCCACATTATAAACTCTGTCAGGAGCTTCTCCCATCTGAATAACCCTATTTTTATGTTCTTCATTAGAAGTAAAATGCAATGAACTAAGCTTTGTAATAGCATGTCTTATACTATCATCAATAGCTCCTTCTGTTATTTCTCCACCATGAAGATGTATTATAGGGATTTTATAAATATAAGCAGCGTATGCTACTGCCAGCATTTCATATCTATCCCCTAAAATAATTAAGGCATGAATACTTCTTCCCTCATTATATTCATCAAAAATATCAGATACCCCACTCACAGTTTTAATAATACTTGTTGTAAGATTATTTGGAGTCGAAGTTCCTGAATAAGTAGAAATTGTATGAATCACTCCAAAAGCATCCTTTCGGATTTCTTCAATAGTATTACCATACTTTTTTTCCAGGTGAGTTCCACATGCTATAATTGATAAATCAAAATTCCCTTCTACAAGTTTTTTTAGTAAGGGTCTCATTATTCCATAATCTGCTCGAGTAGACGTTGCTACACAAACCTTATATTTCATTTATAATCACCTATTATATATATTCATCAGCATTAATTTCATATTTTTATCTATTTAATAAATCATTCAACTGATTAAATTAAAGGCATATCATATCATCAATCTGATAATCCCTTTCAGCTACACATCCTACCACTTCCTTTATTCTCATAGGACTAATTCCCGTTCCAGGTCTTTTAGTAGTTAACATATCAGCTTGTATAATTGTTCCCTTAGGAATAAAAACCGCCGCCACAATACTTTTTCTTACCAATTCGCGATTCTTCTTTTCCACATCAAATACCTTTTTTTCACCATCCCCCATAGCCAGCTCTATATGGCGAACTGCATTAACCAGATTTCTAAGTTCCTCTGGTTCTATACTTGCCTTATGATCAGGTCCTTCCATGTTTTTATCAAGAGTAAAATGTTTTTCAATTACATTTGCCCCAAGAGCAGCCGCCGCAGTAGCAACCTCCAGTCCCTTTGTATGATCCGAATAACCAACTTTACAGCCAAATGTATTCTTTAATGTAAGCATAGCATTCAAATTGACAGTATCGTAATCAGCAGGATACTGACTCGTACAATGAAGCAATGTTATATCTTCCGTACCTCCTGCTCTTATCACATCCAAAGCCATCTTGACCTCTTGTATATCTGACATACCAGTAGAAAGAATAACCTCTTGTTTTTGCCTTCCTATATACTCAAGTAAAGGACGATTGGTTATTTCCCCGGAAGGAATCTTCCAACACTTCATTCCCATATTCTTAAGAAATCTTGCACTTTCCAAATCAAATGGAGTAGATAAAAAATCTATTCCCACTTTTCTACAATGTTCAAACAATAATTTAAATTCATCATATGAAAGTTCTAGTTTTTTTAACATATTAAGCTGTGAATCTGATTTACCCGTATTATTTTTTTGATAATCCGCCATATCAGCAGAACTAGTTGTTAGATTTTCACTTTTAAAAGTCTGAAACTTAATACAATCAGCCCCACATTTCTTAGCTATGTCAATCATTTTCATAGCAAGTTCTTCCGATCCATTATGATTAACTCCAGCTTCAGCAATTATATATGTATACATATTAATTCACCCTCAAAAATATATATTCTAACTTTTATCAAATATCACTTTACAATCCCATAAATAGTTTCATTATCTTTAACATCTCGAAGTACCAGGCTTCCAGCACCGATTATCACATTCTTTCCAATACTTAATCCTTGAATAATTGTAGAATTTGCTCCCACAAAGGTATCATCTCCAATACTAGAATTTCCACATATCACACTTCCTCCCGCAACATGAACAAAATCTCCAATATGACATTCATGTTCAATTACAACAGAAGTATTTATTATTGAATGCCTACCGATATGTGAATTAACATTTATCACCGCATGCTTAGCTACAAATGTTCCCTCACCTATTTCAGAATTACCAGAAACTACTGCCGTTCTATCTATTATAACAGGAAAGGAAAACCCTATTTCACTAAGCATCTTATCAAGCGTTCTTCTTATATCTGTAGTTTTAATATTTCCAACACTTATATGAGCCGAATTTACTCCAGAATCGTATAAGCTTGGCAGATTACTATCATCCCCTACAACTACGGATTTCAATATTCTATAACCTGCAGGATGCTGATAATCTGTGATCAAAACTTCATCATACTTGCAGCTATCATATATAGAATCCAAAACAGATAAACAATGTCCCCCCCCACCAGTCAAAACTAATTTATTCATAATATATACCCTATTATCCATCCTATAATTACGTATGAAATATTCTTAATACCATATTAAACACAAAATAAGCTATACCTTATTGCCTTATCCTCATTTAAAACATATAGTCATTATATCAAATTGATGATATAATTCAAACATATAAGTTTTAGACAGAGGTATCACCAAATGAAAGACAGAAAAAGAAAAAATTTATTGTATCTATTGACATTTTGTATTCCATTCATAACAGCATTGATTGGATTAATCAGAGGTGGATTTGCACCGTTTGGAACAAAAAATGTGTTATCCGCTAGTGATTTCAGTAATTACCTACCATATTTCTATGAGTTATATGACCGTGTGCATGAGGGCCAATCTTTAGGTTATAGCAACCTGCATGGTTTAGGATATGATTTTTCTTCGTTACTTACATACCATCTATCAGATCCATCAAACTATCTGATATTACTTTTTCCACGAACAGCTATACCAGCTGTTTTAAATTTGTTATATGCCATTAAAATCGGACTTTCTGGATTATCAGCTAGCCTTTATTTTTCATACCATCTAAGTCAGATTAAAACTGACGATAATTATACCGAAGAAGCTGATAATAATCCAAATGAGAATAAGAAGGCTAAAATAGATATTATTATAGGTAGTAAAATAGAAAATACAAAATTTGGAAATATACTGGCCAACTTTGATTGGATTACACTTTCCTTATCAATTGTTTTTGCTCTTTCAACTACAATTATATCTATAGGAATGAATATCACCTATCTATCAGCAATTGCTATATTCCCAATTTTAATATTAGGAGTGGAAAAAATAATAAATGAACAGAATATAAAAGTGTTTACAATTGCACTTTTCTTTTCTGTACTTTTTAATATTCATATAAGTATAATATCTTTCATTTTTGTACTTATTTATTTCTTAACCAGAAACTTTAAAGATACTAAGCATATATTTATTTCAATAAAGCTCTTTACAATATCATCAATTCTAGGAATTTTAAGTAATTCATTTATAATAATAAATTCCCTTCAGGGATCTTTTTTCAAGGAAGACATATCTATAATATTCCCAACCTTTATTTTATCCAATCCCTTCGATTCATTAAAACAATTAATGTCTTTCAGCCCTATTTCATATCTTTCAATATATGGGAATAATACTGATATAGCATTTGGAATAGGTATTATTTTTCTAACAATACTTAGTTTTTTTAATAATAAAAACTCTTTAAAACAAAGAATTAAAAATCTAATTATATATCTATTTTTATTAGCTGGTATTTTTACAACAACCTTCCATTTTATGGTCAATGGTATGAGTATAAATGCTGCCTTTAGAATACATTTTTCTTATATAATTGTTTTCTATAGTTTAATACTGACATGTTCTACATTAACAAATATTCGTTCATTTAAGTCATATTCAACCATTATCTCCGCTTCTATTATGGCTCTTTTTATTATAGGTTCCATGCTTTTATCTGCTAATTACGATGCTTCTTCTCCATTTATATATTCACTGGAGTTTCTTTTTGTAATATTTATACTAACCTTAATTTTTAATAACCGTAGTATCGTTATTTCTCTTTATAAGCTTATCGCGGCTTTAATTATTATTTGTGAGGTCATAATCCCATACTCCATAAATATATCTTCAACAGGAAATAGTATAGTCTCATATAGTATTTCAAATACAAACTCCATGATATATTATGAAGCTTCCAGATATATACATTCCTTTGATCAAGATGCCTTAGTAATCTACTATAATTCGGATGAATTTATACCATTAAAATCCGATTTATTAGGATATGACTATGTAATAGTAAATACTACATACAAGAATAATATGGATTTCTATCTTGAATACCTTGAAGATTTTAGT
>JAILGP010000199.1 GCA_024696635.1 Eubacterium sp.
ACCACTCAGCTCCCCAACTACCTTTCTATCTCTCATTACCACAAGTCTTGAACAGGTACGTAGCATTTCATCTGTTTCTGAAGAAATAAATGTAATGCTCATTCCTTCAGAAGCAAGCTTAAGTACCAGCTTCTGAATATCAACCTTTGTTCCTACGTCTATACCACGGGTAGGCTCATCGAGTATAAGATATTCAGGGTGCATGAGCAGCCACCTTGCCACAATAACCTTCTGCTGATTTCCACCAGAAAGAGATTTAATAGGTGTATCAGCTGAGGCTGTCTTAATATCCAAAAGATCAATATATTCCTCTGCCAGCTTATAGGTTTCAGCCTTTGAAAAGGGTTTAAAAAAGCCCCTTAAAACCTGAGCAGCAAGTATAATATTCTCCCTTACCGAAAGGTCTCCTACTATACCATCTACCTTTCTATCCTCAGGAAGATAAGCAATACCCTGCTTCATGGCGTCTATAGGCTTATTAATCTTCACTTCCTTACCATTCTTCTTAAGTTTTCCGCCTATAATTCTATCTGCTCCGAAAATAGCTCTTACACATTCACTTCGTCCAGAACCAAGAAGGCCGGTAAACCCATTAACCTCTCCCTTCCTAATATAGAAATCAAAGGGTTTTATTCCTGCATCCGACTGAAGACCCTCCGCCTCAAATACAGGAAGGCTGTCATCCTTTTCCTCATAGGAGGTTGATTCATCTTTAATCTCAGAAAGATCATCCAGCTCCTTACCCAGCATCTTTGATACCAGTTCAACTCTTGGAAGCTGGCTTATCTCATATTCGCCAACCAGCTTTCCATCTCGAAGCACAGTTATCTTATCGCAAACCTCATATACCTGATCCAGGAAATGGGTTACAAATATTATTCCAACTCCCTTAGCCTTAAGGTCTCTCATAAGACCAAAAAGCTTCTGAACCTCACTGTCATCCAGAGAGGAAGTGGGTTCGTCAAGAATAAGGACCTTGCAATCCATATCAACCGCTCTTGCTATAGCTACCATCTGCTGAACAGCCAGGGAACAGCTTGCCAGCTGCTGGGTTGCACTTACTGATATATCAAGAGATTTAAGTATCTTATCAGCATCCTCATTCATTTTTTTCCAATTTGTGATACTAGCCTTTGTTCTTCCAATAAACATATTTTCAGCTACAGTAAGATTAGGACAAAGTGTAATCTCCTGATATACTGTACTGATACCCAGATTCTGTGCATCCTGTGGCGAATGTATATTTACCTCTGAATCATTTCCCTTCAGGAATATCTTGCCATCTTCTTTTTCATAGACTCCGGTAATAACCTTGATAAGGGTTGATTTACCGGCACCATTTTCACCCATAAGGGCATGAATCTCACCCTCACATAACGTGAAATCTACGTTCTGAAGTGCCTTGACTCCCGGGAAGGTCTTGTATATATTATGTAGTTCTAAAACCGCCTTATCCTTCACGATATCACCTCATTTTTAAATTTCTATTTTAGATTTATATCCCCTACCATTAAATACTTTTCTTTAATTAAATCTTGTTTAATCTTCTGGGGAAGATTTATATTTTAGAAAATAAGGGTGCAACATGTATATGCCGCACCCCCACCCGTTTTTATAAAGGTTTAAAATTAGATACCGTAATTATCAACATCTTCCTGTGTAATAGTTGAAGCGTCGAAGCCCTTCTCTTCCATGATGATAACCTTCTCACCAATTGACTCACCCTTCTCAAGCTTCTTGATAACTTCATCAATGTAGCTTGCCTGGAAAGGATTACACTGACCATCATAGTTCCAGTTCTTTGCAAGGAGCTCTTCAAGTGCCCACTTATTGCAGTCAAAGCCCATAACTACTACGTCCTTACCAACACCATGAGAAATGTTAGCCTTATCAAGCGCCTCAACAGCACCCTTTGCCATATCATCATTTTCAGCATAAATTACGTTAAAGCTTTCACCTGAGTCAATAACTGACTGAACAATCTGCTGTGCCTTCTCTGCATTCCACTCAGCTGTCTGCTGTGTAACTATCTTCCAGCCATTTTCCTTAGCTAATGTATCAAGAGCACCAGATCTACCCTGCTGAGCAGCTGATCCCATAACACCCTGAAGATGGATAATGTTGTATTCGCTAAGATTCTGATCCTTTAACCAGTTAGCTGCTGTCTCTCCTTCCTTATCCATATCTGATACTATAGAAGCTACATAAAGACTTTCGTCTGCATCTATTGTACGGTCGAAAAGGATAACCTGAATTCCAGCGTCCTGTGCATCCTTAAGTACACTGTCCCAGCCTGATGTATCAGCTGCTGAAAGGAGAAGATAATCAACTCCGTCCTGTATGAACTTCTGAGCTGCTGTAATCTGCTCATCATTCTTAAGGCTGTATGCAAATGATGCATCATATCCATTAGCTTCACAGAACATAGCCTTAAGATCCTTATCATTTGCTGTACGATATCCAGATTCATTTGGATCATTATTGATAATACCAACCTTAATTTTTTCACCAGAGCTGCTAGACTCTGCAGCAGTATCTCCACCAGATGTATCAGCTGTATCTGCTGTATCTGCCGCTCCACCGCCACAAGCTACAAGGCCTAATGCCATAGTTGCAGCAACAATACCTGCAAGAATTTTCTTACCAAATTTCTTCATTTAAAAACCCTCCATTCACTTTACTTCTTTACTTTTTACTACTTACTACCACTTACCACTTAACTCTGTCCGCTTTATCTGCCGGACTTACCCGTAACTTATGAAAAAAATATAGCAAAGAAATTTTTAAGTTTATACAGACATTCTTTTGAAATGTTTTCAAATATTTATCCAATTTCCTTCATACTTATGACCGTTTTTTTGCTATGAAGCTTAAGGATTTTGGTGATTTTTTTCATATTTTTATGTTTTCTTATTCGAAAGCAAAAAGTGATTTTTTATTTGTATTTCATTTGTATTCTTTTTATATGGATTTCAATGGAGATGTTTTAGAATTAATACTTTTTTTGTTAGATTTTTTATCCGAAGTCGAAATATTATTTTTAGTTATTTTTTTTATTCTGAATTTTTTTC
>JAILGP010000202.1 GCA_024696635.1 Eubacterium sp.
ACCGGTATCAAGAGAAAGAATTTGTCCAAGCTGACCAACCCTTATATTTTCCTTTTCCCATAAAACCATAAATACAATGTACTGGGTATAGGTCAGTCCCAGGGGCTTAAGATAAGGATTATAACTATTTACAATTTTCCTAGCACAAGCATAAAGAGGAAAGCAAAGCTGATTCTCTAATTTTAATTGATCATATTCCTGAGCCATTAGTATCATCTCCCATAATTTATATTTTACCAAATTATATTGTGTCAAATATAATTTGTCAACACACAATTTGCCAATGGGGTCTGACCCTTTTGGTAAATTTGCCAATGGGGTCTGACCCTTTTGGTAAATTGACCCTTTGGGTAAATGTCTAAATGGAATAAAAATGTCTAAACAGGACTAGACAGGCCCCTCGAGTTAATATAATATATCGACAGTTAGAAAAGGATAACGTCCCTTTCTAACCCTTTAATTATTAGCGCTAATTGATTGATAAAGCATCGGAGGTTTAAATGATAGAGTCAAAGGTTTCTCTAGGTAGTAATGTTAAGGTTTTAGCTCAGGATGAAAGCCATGTAATTATGCAGGTTAAGGATAATTCCGGAATGGGTACAATGACCATGTTTACTCCTTTTAAGGGGGTCTATATGGGACTTTGTGATATGAATATGTCCAAGGCAAATTCCCAAATGGAACTAAACAAGGATGTTGAGGCCTTTTGTCTGGATTATTGCAAGGAAGGTCGAATAGAAACTGAGATTCGTCCTGGGGCTTATAGCATTCTCCAGGAAGGTCAGATAAGGTTGGATAATAGAAAGAATCATAAGGGAAATGTCATCTTCCCCCTAAAACATTTTTGGGGAATAAGTATAATGATGGACCCCAATATAGCACAAAATTCAATTAAAGAATTCTTCCCAAGCTTTGACACTGACATCCATGAACTCAGAAAAAAATTCTGCAGCCAGGACATGCCATATATTATAAAAAATGACGCTGGATTGGAAAATATCATGCAGGGAATATATGATGCTCCTCTTGGAATAAAATCCAATTATTACAAAACCAAGATACTGGAACTCCTTTATTACCTTGACGCCTTGGATAGGACTTCTGAAAACACTAATGCAAATATTATGTACAAGGATAGGGTTGAAAAAATAAAAATGATATATAAGCAGATAACCGAAAACCTGAGTACACATTTTACTTTGGAAGAACTATCACAGGAATATGATATATCCACAACAAGTATGAAAAATGGTTTCAAGGAAATATATGGTGACTCTATTTATTCCTTCCTGAAGCGATACAAAATCAACACCGCAGCAAGAATGCTTCTTCAGGAGGACCTAAGTGTTGGCCAGATTGCCAGGGCTGTAGGTTATGAAAGCCAAGGCAAATTCTCCATAGCATTTAAAAAAATTATGGGAATAAGCCCTTTGGAATATCGTAAAAATGCACCTCTGGCTCAGGATCATGTAATAGAATTATAAAGGATGAAAAAAAATGAGTAATAATACTAAAAAGAAAAAAGATGGATGGTTAAAAACTCTCCTGTCCTACGCTAAGGGAAGCGGAGTCTGGCTGTCCACCTCTGTAATATTATCCATCATAAGTCTTACCGCAGGCATAATTCCCTACTACTGCGTATATCGAATACTGGACTCTTACATATTAAATGTACTAGATGGAAACACAGTTCTTAAATGGGCCGCCATAGGCAGTCTTATGTATCTGATAAAAATACTTTTCTTCGGTCTTTCAACAGGAATTTCCCACTACGTGGCATTTAACGTACTGGAAGGAATGAGGCTTAAGGTGGCAAATGTATTCTTAAAAGCACCTTTAGGTCAGGTATATGCCCACTCAATCGGCGAAATCAAAGGAACTATTGTAGATAAAATCGAAGATATGGAGCCACCTCTTGCACATATGGTTCCAGAGGGAGCGGGACACCTGATTCTTCCTGTAATAAGCTTTATAGCAATGTGTATGATTGATGTAAGAGTTGCCCTAGGTGGACTTCTTGCCCTCCCAATCGGAATTGTATTCATGATGATAACATTTGCCTTAAGTGGAAAAAATCTTGAAAAATACCAGCATGCAAATGCACATATGAATAGCATAATCGTTGAATATATAGAGGGAATCGAGATTATCAAGGCCTTTGGTAAATCTGGTGTAAGCTATGAAAAATATGCAAATGCCATAACAGACTACCGAAATTTCATAATCGACTGGATGAAGGGAACATGGGTATCAATGAAGCTTGCATTTGCATTTATGCCTGCCACTCTTCTGGGAACTGTTCCCGTTTCAATTATTCTCATTCAAAAGGGTGACATGACTGTATCCCAGATGGCCCTTGCTGTTATGCTTGCCATGTCTATGGTTGTAAGTATGGCTAAAATCGAAATATTTTCTAATAGCATTAAGGAACTTGAATTTACAATTAATCAGATTCAGACCTTCTTTAACATTCCAACACTGCCTGAACCTGAGGTTGAGAAAAAGCCTGCCAACTACAATGTAGTATTAAAGGATGTTCATTTTGCTTATGACGAGAAGGAGGGAGATGTTCTGCACGGAACTAATCTTACCTTACCTGAAGGCAGCTTCACAGCTCTTGTAGGTCCAAGTGGAGGAGGTAAATCCACCGTTGCCAAACTAATAGCCAGATTCTGGGACGTTACAAATGGTAGCATAGAGATAGGTGGAGTTAATATCAAGGATATAAAGATCACAAGCCTTGCAAATTATGTCAGCTTCGTAACCCAGGACAATTTCCTCTTCCAATGTTCACTTTTGGAAAATATAAGACTGGGTAATCCTAAAGCCAGTGATGCAGAGGTTATAGCAGCTGCAAAGGCAGCCTGCTGTGACGAATTTATCATGAAGCTTCCTGATGGCTATAATACCACTGCAGGAGAAGCCGGCAAGAAACTTTCAGGTGGAGAAAGGCAAAGAATTGCCATAGCAAGAATGATGCTTAAAAACGCACCAATTGTAATCCTTGACGAGGCGACTGCATTTACCGATCCAGAAAATGAGGATAAATTGCAGCAGTCAATCGCAGCCCTTACCAAAGGAAAGACCTTGCTTGTTATTGCCCACAGACTTTCCACTATAAAAAATGCTGATAAAATCGTAGTTCTTAATAATGGCCAGATTGAAGCAGAGGGAAATCAGAGCTATCTTATGGAGACCTGCCCTCTTTATAAGAGAATGTGGGAAGCACATATAGGTGCCAGAAACTGGTCAGCTGCTGGTTCAAATAAAACTTCCATGCCAGAAGAAACTATTTCTTTAAAGGAGGCGGCAAATGTTTAGTACAGTAAAAAGAATCATTAATTGGTGCGGAGACTTCAAGGCCAAACTCTTTATAGGATTTGTATTCTCCTTCTTATCATCATGGGTTGTTGCTGCCCCTGTATTCTACTCAGGTTTCCTTATTGGAGATATAGTTGAAAAGATCAGGAATGGACAAAATGATTTTGGTAACTTATGGATTAAAAGCTTAGGCATGATATTTCTCATGGTAATGGGTAGATTTCTTATGGACTATCTTAAAGCAAGATTCCATGAGACCATAGGCTATGAACTAATAGCCCGAGATAGACTTGAAATCGGCCAGGCCCTGAAAAGAGTATCCCTGGGTTATTTCCAGACAAATGACACAGGAGCAATTCTAAATGCAATTACAACCGGCCTTCACGCTCTCGAAAACATGGGAATAAGAATGGTTGATACCTTTGTTGGAGGTTATCTTAACTTCATCTGTATATTCCTCTTCCTTATATTTATAAGCCCTAAATGTGCATTTATTGCCCTGCTGGGAGTACTGGTTTCATTTGTTTTCCTATGCGTAATATCAATGTACAGCAGCCGTAATACAAAGGTTTTAAATCAGGAAAATGAAAATCTTACAAGAGCAACTATCGAATACACAAGAGGACTTCCAATTGTAAAATCCTTCGGAATGGAAGGAAGCTCAATGAATGCATTTTCATCCGCCTGTGCCAGCGCTAAAAAAATTGCACTGAAAATCGAATGGGGATTCATACCATACAACTGTCTACATCTTCTGGCCCTTAAGATTGCCAGCATATGTATGGTCATATCCGTTGCATTTTCCGGTCTTTCCGGAGAACTGGAACTCCCTATAGTACTGGTGGTATCCTTCCTTTCAATGTCGATATTTGCATCTGTCGAATCAATATCTGATAGTGCCCATGTACTTGCAGTCATCAACAATGCTTTCGACAAGCTTGACGCATTATCCAGGGATAACCTCCTGGATGAAAATAGCAAGGATATAAAACTGGATTCCTACGATATAGAATTTCAAAATGTAAATTTCTCCTATGAGGAAGAAAAGGGAAGAATGGTTCTAAATGACGTATCCTTCAAAATACCTGAGGGTAGCACAACAGCTATAGTCGGTCCATCAGGAAGCGGTAAAACAACCATATGTAACCTTGTTGCCAGATTCTATGATGCTAACAAGGGAAATATAATGGTTGGGGGGCACAATGTTAAAGACATGACCTGTGATAGTCTTCTATCAAATATCTCCATGGTATTTCAAAATGTCTACCTTTTTAATGACACAATAAGGGCAAACATCTGCTTCGGAAGGGATAATGTATCGGAAAAGGATATGATAGATGCAGCTAAAAAAGCCAGATGTCATGATTTCATAATGAAACTGCCTCATGGATATGATACCGTAATCGGTGAAGGCGGAGACACCCTGTCAGGTGGTCAGAAGCAGCGTATATCTATAGCAAGAGCAATTCTGAAAAATGCTCCAATAATAATCCTTGATGAATCAACTGCAAGTATTGACCCGGAAAACGAGCACCTTATACAAGGAGCCCTTACAGAACTCTCCAAGGGTAAAACGGTTATAATAATAGCCCATAGACTTGCAACCATAGAATCCGTTGACCAGATCCTGGTTGTAAACAACGGAAAAATTGCAGAAAGAGGAAGTCACAGAGAACTCCTCCAAAAAGACGGAAAATACAGCGAATTTGTAAAAATCCGAAGAAAAGCCGAGAACTGGCAGATCTAATTTGCCAATGGGGTCTGACCCCTTTGGTAAATTATATTTGACACAACCTTTTTTGCCAATGGGGTCAGACCCTTTTGGTAAATTCTTTGGGGAAATCAGATGATTTCATGGAAAATCAGCTGGCCGGCTTCTGAATATATGAGCTTGAGGGAGAAGTAATCCTCCCTCTCCTCAAGAAGCCTGAAGAATATCTTATCGCCTTCCCATAAAGGCAGATCATAAACCGCCGACTTATCAATCCATTCTAACTGACCTTCATCGCATTCAATAAGCTGGCCCTCAAATTCACTGGCCGTATATAGATGCATATATTCCACAACCCTGTCCTCTGGCCTATCTTCTTTGCCATAGATAAATGTTACTATCCCCCTTGGTTTATAAGAAAGAAGCTTAAGACCTGTTTCTTCCATTACTTCTCTTTTAAGGCAGTCATCAGGGCTTTCACCATACTCAAAATGACCGCCTACTCCAATATATTTATCCTTATTAATATCCTTTTCCTTCTTAATTCTATGAAGCATAAGATATTTTCCATCTTTTTCTATATAACATAAGGTTGTAAGTTCTGGTAATCTAGACATTTTCAATTCCTATCCTATCAATTTAATTATCCACCCACCTGACATTTATCCATAGCAGACTTATCTACCCACCTATTCTTTCTCCACACAGGCCTTGGCCCAGGCAAGATAAACCTCAGGATGATGTGACTCAGCCATTCCTATAATATAAGAATATAAGGTGGCTCCATTATTTATATTAGACTCTGTACTAAATTCTTCACCCTGGGTGTAAAATGCAAAATATGAGATAACCCTTCTAATCCTGGTCAGATTGGGATTGTAATCCCCATATGTAAGCTTGTAAAGATAATCTGAAGTTATCTCATAATACTCCTGTCCATAAATTTCCCTGGTGGACTCTATAGGACCTGCCAAAAGATCATTAAGAAGCTTTCTTAGATAATGATTTCCGATTGTAGCAATGGACTTAGATTCAAATGTAATTTTACCCTGATCATCCTTATCCTTAGCAAAAAGATAAATCATATCTAGTGCACTATCCTTAAATAGCCTTGACCCATCCATTGACCCCTCCTGGTCAAGGCCTACAAAATCCTCCATAACAATATTTTCATTTTCCTCCAGGAATAGCTTGATGACGCTGAACATAACACCTCTTGCGTCCTTCAAATCCTTACCTTGCCTGGCCGCAGAGCTTCCCTTTTCAGGTCCATATATAAAGGCCTTCATAAATCCAAGTATCTTATCCTCATCTGTAAATTTATCAGGATTCTTCATATAAGAACCAAATAGTCCATAAAACATAAATGCACTATCCTCAGGCAAAGAAGATTTTATCATAGCCAAAAAAGCCCTGGTCATGGGAGCATCCGGATTATCAACAAATAACTGGAAAATATCTCTCAATAAATCCGACATTGTATACTGGTCCAAACCTATTTCTTTACCTGTAAAATGCGATATAAGGCCACCCATAGCCATTATAAGCCCCTCTTCTTCATTTTGAGCCTTGTCCTCAGCTACAAGTCTTTCCACAGCATAAGAAAGATATATAAAGGTTGCAGGCTTTATATAATCCACCTGATTTTCCCCTTCTTCAAAGCTTTTAGCTATCACATAATCAAGCATCCTTATCATTGCCAAAAAAGATGTAATCGTTTTTTCATAGCCCTGTCTTACATAAACCTCATTAGAAGGACTTAATTTTACAAATCCCTCAAACCTTTGATCAGCAAAAGCTATTATATCCTGTTCCTTATCACCATAAATAGAATTTTTAAATTTCAAATCAACCATATCCCAGGTCTTAGGAGAATAATCACTAAAGTCATTCTTTAATATTGAATTATAAGCAATTTCATCAAATGTTTTTAACTGGGCCAGCATGTCATCTAGCGAAACCTGTCCCTCCATATCCGCCGACATAGGAAGTCCGTAAGGTTGAAAACCCCAGTCCTCTGGTGGTATATGTGTCAGGCAGTCATAGTAAGAATCAATATATATAACACCGCTATATTCCTCAGCCTTAGGATCAACACTTCCCTGGGCATAACTTATATAATCCTCTCCCGGAGTATCGGCACTATAGATACCACCTCTTGCACCCTCAACACTAAGAACCTCAGATTTAGGTGTGCCCTTCTTTATTACTCCCTGGGGAGTACCTGTTGTGTAACAATAAACATCCTCTGGTCTTATAGTTACCTTATCCCCAAAATATTCTATTCCACCACCAGCAAAAAATCCTCCCAGCAAATTAGATATTCCAGCACCACGGCTATTTCCAACCGCCCAAACCTTAAGCTTTCCCCTGATTTTATGTTGCTCTATATAAAGCTTGGTGAACCTGAGAATCTCATCCCTGGCAGTCTTAAAACCCTCATGAATATTCCCCTTGCCAAATATAAGATTACTGGCCCACTCACGTTTATAACCAACTCCTCTTGGAATTATGGCAATTAAAGTATAGTCCTGCCCATATACCCTTATATTCCTATGCCCAAGAGCCACCGCCACAGATTCCGGAAGCTTTTCCATGGAATAATAATTATTTGTCTCCACATCTTCAAAGCCCATATCAGAAAGCATGGCCACAATTTTATCTGCATTATGGCTATAATCAGCAGAATAACCGTCATCATTATTTTGATAATAACTCATTGCCGCCGCACCAGCCTGACAGGAAAGAAGACTCAAATGTATATTCTGGTCAAATGAAGATTTTTTAAAATATTCATCACTATAGACAAATGTATCTTCAATTATAGTATTAACCTTGGATGTAGATGAAAACTCATAAGTTCCCTTTACTAAGCCATCTGCCTCATTCCCACTTTTTACATCAAATATCCAATCTGACTCATTTTCTGACTCTGTATTTGTTTTAGCTTCAGCATCAGATTCCCCATACAATTCAATTTCTAATTCTCTATTTGTTTTAGCTTCAACATCAGATTCCCCATAAACATCCATATATGGATAATCCAAATTCTCGGCATAAATATCCTCTGGAAATCCACCAAATATCAATGCAGCAGAAAGAATAAAAGCGAGTATTAAATTTAATTTTCTACTTTTTTTCATTTACACTACCATCCCCAAAACAATATCTAAAAAAAATAAAACCACTATCCCCGATAACTGATTTTAATTATACCATCTACTCTATAAGTTATGCCACCAAAAAAACCCATGCAGTCCAGTCATTGACCAACCACATGGGGCTTATAATATTCGATTGGATTTATGTAAACCAAATGGTATATTACAATCTATTATATCTTTATAAAATCTATGATAATATTTTTAGTCATTTAAATTATGTAAACTAGATTTAGTTATGATCCTCAATAATCTCTACCGCCACAGTCTTCTTCTTAAGACCTCTGTCCATGGCTTCTTTTATAATATATTTCTCTGCCTCTTCTTCATTCATACCTGATTGAATAAGAAGAAGCTTTGCCCTGTTAATAAGCTTAAGCTCAGTAAGCTTTTCTTCAGCCTTCTTAGCTCTCTTCTCAGCGTCCTTAAGCTTCTTCTGATTTGCCACAAGCATTCTGACTGCCTGATTCACAGCCGAAGCTTTAAGAGGCTTAGCCAGAACTATTACGCCATAATCTATCAGCATTTCAGTAACATTTCCACTTATTTCAGCCGGAGTTATCATAAGAATTCCAGCATTTATCTTATCTTGAAGGCCCAATACAAAATCAGTCCCCATCTCATCCATAAGAGGAGCATTGATTATAATAATATCATAATTCCTTTCAAGCACCTCTCTTTTAGCACCGGAAGCACTTTTACGTGTCTCAATCACATTAAAGAGGCCGGAAGGAAGAGCCTTTTTGGTAAGGATATTAAATTGTTCTGATGATGAAACCATCAGCAGGGAATATTGCATCCTAGAATTTCCAGCCATCTTACATCTCACTTCTTAAAACAGGACAATTCAAATCATTAAACAAAATAATTCAAATCATTAAACAAAACATACTAATCAAATTTACAGAGAATACTTATCAATAATCTCCTGAGGGATTATGCTCTTTATAAATTCACTTTTCTGAGCCTTCTTAATTGCAGTTTTCTTATTCTCAGGAAGGAGGATTCCCTCATCGTCCATCTCCTTTGGAAGACTGAGACGATTCTCTATTCCATAAAGACCTGCATGAATAAGAAGAGCATATACAATATAAGGATTGCTGAGGGCATCAGGGGATCTAAGCTCCACCCTGGTTGATCCCTGATATTCGGAAATGTACATGAGCTCCGTATCGCCGGCACTGGACCACTTAACACGGTCAGGTGCTGTACTACGTCCAAATCTTGTATAAGACTCATCTGTTGGATTAAGGAAAAGAGTTATATCACAGATTTTATCTATAATACCTGCCGCCGCAAACTTTGCCACATCCGCTCCCTCTGAATCCTTGGCGAAAAGATTGATATGATAACCATTTCCCGGCTTATCAGAAATAGGAACAGGAGAAAAATCTGCATAAAGACCATTTCTATCTGCAATAGTACTTACAACCATTTTAAATGTAGTCATCTGGTCAGCAGCCTTAAGAGGCTTTCCATAATGGAAATCAATCTCATTCTGTCCAGGACCTCTCTCATGGTGAGATCTCTCAGGAGTAAGTCCCATTTCCTCTATGGTAAGACAGATTTCACGACGTATATTTTCACCCCTGTCTAAAGGAGCTATATCCATATAACCCGCCTCATCATAAGGAATCTTGGTAGGACGTCCCTCATCATCACATTTAAAAAGATAGAACTCCATCTCTGAACCAAAACGAAATTCGATTCCAGCTTCCTCAGCCTTCTTTACTGCCTGCTTAAGAATATATCTGGTATCAGACTCAAATGGCTCACCATCAGCAGTGCAAACATCACAATACATCCTGATAACTCTTCCTGTATCAGGTCTCCATGGGAGAATTGATGTTGTTGCCGGATCCGGTCTAAGATATAGATTCTTATCACCAGAACATTCAAAACCAAGGATAGCTCTGGCATTGATGGGGATTCCATATTTAAATGCCTTATGTATCTCACTTGGCATTACAGAAATATTTTTCTGAACTCCAAATGCATCGCGAAAAGCAAGCCTTATAAACTTGGCATCCTCTTCCTCTATATATTCCATTATTTCATCTTCTGTATAAAACATATTCTCTCCTTAATACCTAGATAGTAGAAATTCTAGGGGTTATTGTCTCAAGTACATCCAACAATATTCTGACTGTATCAAGTGATG
Source organism: Eubacterium sp. (assembly GCA_024696635.1). Classification (GTDB taxonomy): domain Bacteria; phylum Bacillota; class Clostridia; order Lachnospirales; family Lachnospiraceae; genus Eubacterium_Q. The sequence goes on from JAILGP010000202.1 coordinate 10,355, forward strand.
TAAATATAGTTACTCCGTTCATTATAGCACAGCGCCTTATCTCAGCACCATCCTGATAATGAATTCCAGATAAAATGGCTCTTGTATTTATGATGTAGCTTACATAGCCTGCCTCTATAGAGCGAAGAACTTCATCACTTCCGTCGCTGAGCTTTCCTCTGATTCTTGTTCTGATTCCATGCTCCTTAAGAAATTCACCTGTACCAACTGTGGCTTCTATATTAAATCCAAGCTCATAAAATCTTCTTACAAGTGGAAGGGCCTCTTCTTTATCCTCATCTGCAAGGGTTACCATAACAGTACCATATTCCCTCATCTTTACACCACTTGCCTGAAGGGATTTGTAAAATGCAGTCTTAAGGCTTCTGTCATAACCAATAGCTTCACCCGTAGATTTCATTTCCGGTGACAGATATGGATCCATGCCATTAAGCTTTGCAAAGGAAAATGCAGGTGTCTTGACATACCATTTCTTCTCCTGACCATTCTTAAGTCCACCCTCAGCAGCTACTCCAAGGTAGCCCTGTTCCTTAAGGCTGTGACCAAGAATAACCTTAGTGGCAATATCAACCAGACTGTATCCTGTTGACTTTGAAAGGAATGGTACACTTCTGGAGGCACGTGGATTAACCTCGATTATATAAACATTATCATCCTTATCAACTATGAACTGTATATTGAAAAGACCAACTATTCCGATTCCAACTCCCAATTTCTCGGTATAATCAGCAATAGTTTCCTTAACCTTTTCAGAAATTGAGTAAGGAGGATAAACACTGGTACTGTCTCCTGAGTGAACACCAGTTCTCTCAACCAGTTCCATGATACCAGGAAGGAATACATCCTTTCCATCACAGATGGCATCTACCTCAACCTCTTTACCAACTATATATTTATCTACAAGAACAGGTCTGTCCTCATCCACCTCAACTGCTGTTTTAAGGTAATGACGGAGCATTTCCTCATTAGCAACAATCTCCATGGCTCTTCCACCAAGAACAAAGCTTGGGCGGACAAGAACCGGATAACCAATTTGCTGGGCAGCCTTTACACCACTTTCAATATCTGTAACAGCCATACCCTTAGGATGAGGGATATTAAGGCTTTCGATTACATTTTCAAATGCATCTCTGTCCTCTGCCCTGAATATGGCCTCGCAGGAGGTTCCAATAAGATTAACTCCCTGTTTCATAAGAGGCTCAGCCAGGTTTACTGCAGTCTGGCCACCAAGAGATGTGATAACGCCCTCCGGCTTCTCAAGGTCAACTATATTCATTATATCTTCTACTGTAAGAGGCTCAAAATAAAGCTTATCTGCAGTAGTATAATCAGTAGAAACTGTTTCAGGGTTATTATTTATAACGATTGCCTCGTAACCCATTTCATGAATAGTCTTTACGGCATGAACTGTGGAATAATCGAACTCCACACCCTGACCTATTCTGATAGGACCTGAACCCAGAACTATTATCTTCTTCTTGTCTGATACTATGGACTCATTTTCATCCTCATAGGTCGAATAAAAATATGGAACATAGCTTTCAAACTCACTGGCACAGGTATCGATCATCTTATAAACCGGCCTTATACCATAGCTTCTGCGAAGCTTTGCAATTTCATCCTCTGTAACATGAAGAAGCTCTGCAATATAGGAATCTGAGAAGCCCATCTTCTTTGCTTCATAAAGAGTATCCCTGTCAAGATTTTGTTTTGCCTCTATCTTCTTCTCATATTCAACAATATTTCTGATCTTATCCAGGAAGAACATATCAATCTTAGTCCTGTTAAAGATAAGCTGAAGATCCACTCCCAGCCATATAAGCTGAGAAAGGGCATAGATACGGTCATCCGTTCCATCCTCAACATATTTAAGAAGCTTTTCGATTGCTTCCTTTCTATTCTCAGGCTCTGGCTTATCAGAAAGGTTCTTTACATCAAACTTCTCAAGATGTATATGATTCTTTCCATCCTCAAGTGACCTTATGGCCTTAAGAAGACTTTCCTCCAGGGTACGTCCCACACTCATGGTTTCTCCAGTTGCCTTCATCTGGGTAGATAATACATTTGAAGCAATAGTAAATTTATCAAATGGGAATCTAGGCATCTTGGTTACAACATAATCAAGTGTAGGCTCGAAGCAGGCAGGTGTGTTAGCCAGCTGAATCTCATCAAGTCTCATGCCCACTGCAATCTTGGCTGAAACCCTGGCAATAGGATAACCACTGGCCTTGGATGCAAGAGCAGAGGAACGGGAAACACGAGGATTAACTTCTATTACGTAGTATTTGAAAGACTCAGGATCAAGAGCAAACTGACAGTTACAGCCACCCTCTACACCAAGAGCTCTTATTATCTTAAGAGCAGAGTCACGAAGCATATGATATTCCTTATTTGTAAGAGTCTGGCTTGGAGCCACAACTATGGAATCTCCTGTATGTATACCAACCGGGTCCAGGTTCTCCATGTTACAAACAACAAGGGCAGTATCATTGGCATCCCTCATTACTTCATATTCTATTTCCTTATAGCCCTTTATACTTTTCTCAACCAGAACCTGATGTACTGGCGAAAGAGCTAAGGCATTCTTCATCATTTCTGCCATCTCCTCAGGGTCGTTGGCGAATCCACCACCGGTTCCTCCAAGGGTAAATGCAGGTCTTAATATAACAGGATAACCTATATCCTCTGCTGCCTTAAGACCTTCTTCCACAGAATAGGTAATCTCAGATGGAACTACTGGTTCACCCAGCTTCTCACAAAGCTCCTTAAAGGCTTCTCTATCCTCAGCACATCTGATACTGGAAGCCTTGGTACCTAAAAGCTCAATCTCGCATTCATCCAGAACACCCTTATCACTAAGCTGCATGGCAAGATTAAGACCTGTCTGTCCACCGATTCCCGGAACAATAGCATCCGGTCTTTCATAGCGGCAGATTCTGGCCATGTATTCCAGAGTCAGAGGCTCCATATAAACCTTGTCTGCAATCATTGTATCTGTCATTATAGTAGCAGGATTAGAATTAGCCAGAACAACCTCGTAGCCCTCTTCCTTAAGGGCAAGGCAGGCCTGGGTTCCTGCATAATCAAATTCGGCTGCCTGTCCGATAACAATAGGACCTGAACCGATAACCAATATCTTCTTTATATCACTTCTCTTTGGCATGATATAATTCCTCCAAAATATGCTTAAATATTTTCAGTCCTGAACTTCTTCATCTCTTCTATAAATCTATCAAACAGATATGTACTGTCCTGAGGTCCCGGTGCACTTTCAGGATGATATTGCACGGAAAATGTACCATCCTCCTCACAGCTTAAACCTTCAACTGTATTATCCAGAAGATTTATATGAGAAATCTTAAGAGGTGTTCCCTTGATTGATTCCTCATCTACTGCATAGCTGTGATTCTGACTTGTTATCTCAATTCTTCCGGAGGCTAAATCCTTTACAGGATGATTTCCTCCCCTGTGACCAAACTTAAGCTTATAGGTCTTAGCTCCATAGGAAAGTGCTATAAGCTGATGACCAAGACAGATTCCAAACATTGGATAAAGACCTCTAAGTGCCTTTAATGTATCTATAACCTGTGGAACATCCTCAGGATCTCCAGGTCCGTTTGAGATAAATATACCATCCGGCTTCATTTTCTGTATCTCCTCAGCAGGAGTATCATAAGGAACAACCGTTACATTACAGCCATGACTATTAAGCTCACGTACTATATTCATCTTCATTCCGCAATCTATTGCAACCACATTGAACTTAGGATTTGAAGTACGTGCATACCATCTTTTTTTAGAGCTGCATCTCTTAACTGCATCTCTTCTAAGCTCTGTAGCCTTAAGCAGATTTATTCCTTCTGATGTAGGAGTTGAATAATCTGTAAGCAGAACCTTTCTGGAACCCATATCTCTTATGGATCTTACCAGCTTCCTTGTGTCTACTCCATATATTCCAGGTACATTTGACTCCTCTAAAAGCTCAGAAAGTGTTCTTGTAAAACGGAAATTAGAGGGAGACTCATTTACCTCCCTCACTATAAGAGCACCAAGATTTATCATCTTGCTTTCGAAATCTTCATCTGTAATTCCATAATTTCCAATAAGTGGATAAGACATAACTATGGCCTGATCTGTATAAGAGGGATCAGAAATAATCTCCTGGTAGCCAGCCATGGAGGTGTTAAATACTATCTCACATATTGCATCATGATCTGCACCGAATCCAAAGCCAGGATATTCGGTACCATCTTCAAATATTAGTTTCTTGGTATATTTCAGCATATTTTCTTCCTCGTTATATGAATTTATACTGCCTATATTTATACTACTTTTTTTCTCATGAATAAATCTTATAATTATTGTTTTTATTATAAAATATTATGATTAATATTAATTTTTTTACATATTAATAGCAGACTCCACGAACTTTTTAAATATAGGATGTGGACGATTAGGACGTGATTTGAACTCTGGATGGAACTGAACACCTACATAAAATGGATGATCATTTATCTCAATTGTTTCAACCAGCTGACCATCTGGCGATTGTCCAGATATAACAAGACCTGCCTTTACAAGAACATCCTTATAGTCATTATTAAATTCATATCTATGTCTATGTCTTTCAGAAATAATTTTCTTCGAATCAGTCTTAGCTAAGTCCTGACCATCTTTTCCTTCCTCTGGGAAATAGCATTTTTCAAGAAGACTTCCACTTGTTACATGACATGGGTAGCTTCCAAGTCTCAATGTACCACCCTTATCAACACTGTCTGACTGACCAGGCATAAAATCAATAACCTTAGTATCAGATGCATCATGAAATTCTCCTGAACATGCATCCTTAAGACCTGCTACATTTCTTGCATATTCAATAACTGCAATCTGCATACCAAGACATATTCCGAAGTATGGAATCTTATTTTCTCTCGCATACCGGGCAGAAAGAATCATTCCTTCAATACCTCTGTCTCCAAAGCCACCAGGAACTATGATTCCCTGAATCCCCTTCATTTCCTCATCTATGTTTGATTCATTCAGCTCTTCTGAATCAATCCACCTTATATTTACATTTGCACCCAGCATGTATCCTGAATGATGGAGTGCTTCTGCAACTGAAAGATAGGCATCATGAAGCTGAACATATTTTCCTACCAGACCTATAGTCACTTCCTTATCACAGGCTTTGATTTTCTTAACCAGGTCTTCCCACTCTGTAAGATCTGGCTTTGGAGCATCAATTCCCAGCTCCCTGCAGACCACATCAGATATACCTGCATCCTCAAGCATAAGAGGAGCCTCATAAAGATTTGGAAGTGTTCTATTCTCTATTACGCAATCAGACTTTACATTACAGAACATGGATATCTTCTTAAATATAGATGATTCAAGTGGCTCGTCGCATCTTAGAACTACTATATCAGGACGAACTCCCATTCCCTGCAGTTCTCTTACCGAATGCTGTGTAGGCTTTGATTTATGCTCATCAGAACCATGTAAAAAAGGAACCAGTGTAACATGAATAAAAAGTGAGTTTTCTTTGCCTACCTCAAGAGATATCTGTCTCACAGCTTCTATGAATGGCTGTGATTCAATATCACCTATAGTACCACCTATTTCTGTGATTACCACATCTGCATCGGTTTCATTTCCAACTCTATATACAAATGCCTTAATCTCGTTTGTTATATGGGGAATGACCTGTACTGTAGAACCAAGATACTCGCCTCTTCTTTCCTTATTAAGTACATTCCAGTAAACCTTTCCGGAAGTAAGGTTTGAATACTTATTAAGATTTTCATCTATAAATCTTTCATAATGTCCAAGGTCCAGATCTGTTTCTGCACCGTCCTCTGTTACATAAACCTCACCATGCTGATATGGACTCATGGTTCCTGGATCTACATTAATATATGGATCCAGCTTCTGAGCCGCAACCTTAAGACCTCTTGCTTTAAGAAGTCGTCCAAGGGATGCTGCAGTTATTCCTTTTCCTAAACCGGATACAACTCCACCTGTTACAAAAATGTACTTAGTCATCATTCTCCCCTTTCTCTTTATACTATATAAACTATAAATATTTTAAAATTTAATTATTACATCCACATTATGTAAACATACAAAAAGAGGCACTTCGAGTATATATACCCGAAGCGCCTTTGCTTCATATCTCTATATTGTTTTTTTTATTTTATAAACTCTTATTAGTATATAACTTTATAAAAAAAAGTCAATAGATAATATGACAATATTTTATTAGCCGACTAATTCTGTAAAGGCTTCGATCTGAGCCTGCTCGTGATTCATTCCCTGCTCCTCATACTGGGTAGTAAGATGAAGGATTTCCTTATAATCACTAGGTATGATTTTCTTGAATGCTTCAACATAATTATCAAAATCATCCAGAATCTTCTGTCCCTTGATGGAACCTGTATATTTCACATGCTTTTCTATAAGCTTCTTAAGCTCTTCCTTATCGCTCTTATATTCCACCTTTTCCATAAGTACCAGCTGCTTATTGAGATTCTTGTAAAGTGTATTTTCTTCATCAAGTACATAAGCCACACCGCCGCTCATTCCTGCAGCAAAGTTCTTTCCGGTAGGTCCAAGGATTACAGCAAGGCCACCAGTCATGTATTCACAACCATGCTCACCAACTCCTTCAACAACTGCCGTTGCACCAGAATTTCTTACACAGAATCTTTCGCCAGCCACACCTGCTATGTAAGCCTGGCCTGAAGTTGCACCGTATAAAGCAACATTTCCTATTATAATGTTCTCTTCAGCATTATAAGCCGCATTTTCAGGAGCATGTACTATAAGCTTTCCACCTGACATACCCTTACCAAAATAGTCGTTGCTGTCTCCAGTAAGGTCAATAGTAAGTCCTGAAGGGATAAATGCACCAAAGCTCTGTCCTCCCGAACCCTTAGCATTGATAGTGATTGAATCCTCTTCAAGTCCATCTGGATATGCTCTCGTGATTTCAGCTCCAAGGAGTGTTCCAAAGGTTCTGTCTATATTTGTAATATTTATATCAATAGACTGTTTATCAATATTTTTATCAGGTGACTTCTTTCCTTCTAGTCCAAGAAGCTGTCTTATGCCCTTGTTCTTAAGAAGTATCTGCTCATCCTTTGTATCCTCAAGCTTGAAATTATAGGCAAGCTCCTTATGGAAAGTCTGCTTATTTCTATCAACTGATGACATATCAAGAAGGACTTTTTCAAGTGAAAGTCTCTGCTCTGACTTAGAAAGGTCTTCCTTTACCTTAAGTAGATCAGTTCTTCCCACCAGCTCATCTATACTTCTTACGCCAAGCTTTGCCATATATTCCCTAAGCTGTCTTGCGACAAAATACATGAAATTCTCAACATATTCAGGCTTGCCCTGGAATCTCTTACGAAGCTCCGGATTCTGTGTAGCAACACCCATTGGACAGGTATCATGCTGACATACCCTCATCATTACACAGCCCATGGTTACAAGTGGAGCTGTTGCAAATCCATATTCCTCTGCACCAAGTATAGCAGCTATTACTACATCACGTCCGCTCATGAGTTTTCCATCAGTTTCGATTATAACCTGATTTCTAAGACCATTTGCCACAAGGGTCTGATGTGTTTCAGCAAGTCCAAGCTCCCATGGAAGTCCTGCATTATGAATTGAGCTAAGTGGAGCCGCTCCAGTTCCTCCATCATAACCTGACACAAGTATAACCTGTGCTCCTGCCTTTGCAACACCGGCTGCTACAGTACCTACACCAGATTCAGAAACCAGCTTAACTGAGATTCTTGCCTGCTTGTTGGCACATTTAAGATCATATATAAGCTGAGCTAAATCTTCGATTGAATATATATCATGATGTGGTGGTGGAGATATAAGACTTACTCCAGGTGTTGAATGTCTTGTCTTGGCAATCCATGGATAAACCTTTTTTCCAGGAAGATGTCCACCTTCACCAGGCTTAGCACCCTGAGCCATCTTTATCTGAAGCTCTCTTGCACTTACAAGATACTTACTTGTTACACCAAATCGTCCGCTGGCTACCTGCTTTATTGCTGAGCTTCTATCATTCTTAGTTCCGGCTGATGCGATTCTCTCATCACTTTCACCACCCTCACCACTATTAGACTTACCATGAATATGATTCATAGCTATAGCCAGTGTCTGGTGAGCTTCCTCTGATATAGAACCGTAGGACATGGCACCTGTCTTGAATCTCATCATGATTGATTCTTCACTTTCAACCTCATCGAGGCTGACTCCCTTATCAGGATACTTAAAATCAATCATACTTCTAAGATAACCAGTCTGCTCTGCATCTACCATCTTAGTATATTCTATAAACTTTTCATAATTGCCTTCCCTTGTTGAAAGCTGAAGCATATGAATTGTTTTAGGATTATATCTATGATTCTCACCCTGACTTCTAAGCTTATGTCTTCCAAGTGCTGAAAGCTCAAGATTAACAGGAAGTCCTAACGGGTCAAATGCCTTGCTGTGCTGTGCATCAACGGCCTCAGCTATATCCTCAAGAGTGATTCCCTCTATACGGCTTACAGTTCCCTCAAAATAATCATCTATAACTTCACTTGATATACCAATTGCTTCAAATATCTTGCTGCCCTGGTAGGACTGGATTGTGGATATACCCATCTTAGAAGCAATCTTTACTATACCACTTAGAATAGCCTCATCATAATCCTCAACCGCTGCATAGTAGTCCTTGTCAAGAAGTCCATCTTCTATAAGCTCTCCTATTGTAGCATGTGCAAGATAAGGATTTACTGCAGATGCACCATAGCCAAGAAGAGTAGCAAAATGATGTACCTCACGAGGCTCACCAGACTCAAGTATAAGAGACATGGCAGTATTCTTTTTTGTATCTACAAGGTGCTTATGAACAGCAGCTACAGCCAGTAACGAAGGAAGTGCCACATGGTTTTCATCTACTCCCCTGTCTGTAAGAATAAGTATATTAGCACCCTGACGATAAGCACGGTCAACCTCAACAAAGAGATGACTTATAACATGCTTCATAGGTGTACTCTTATAAAAAAGTGTTGAAACCTTAGCAACCTTAAAGCCCTTCTTATCGAGTCTTTCTATCTTAAGTATATCCAGATCAGTAAGGATAGGATTATGAATCTTAAGTACTTGACAGTTCTCATAGCTTTCCTTAAGAAGATTTCCATTTTTACCAACATATACGCTTCTTGAAGTAACTATCTTTTCTCTTTCAGCATCAATAGGAGGATTGGTTACCTGAGCAAACATCTGCTTGAAATAATAAAAGAGTGGCTGGTATTTTCCTGAAAGTGCAGCTATAGGAGTATCAATACCCATAGACCCGATCTGTTCAGTTGCATTTAAAGCCATATTAAGAATTCCCTCATGATAATTTTCATAGGTATATCCAAATGCCTTCTGCAGCTTCTTTCTTTCTTCTCCTGATATTTCCTTAACCTTCTCGTTAGGAATCTTAATATTCCTTAGCTCTGTAAGTGACATATCCAGCCACTCACCATAAGGATTTCTATGAGCATATTTTTCCTTGATCTCATGGTCGCTGTATATTCTTCCTTCTCTTGTATCAATCATGAGAAGCTTACCAGGATAAAGCCTGTCCTTCTTTACTATATGACTCTCATCCAGTTCAAGAACTCCAACCTCTGAAGAAAGAATAAGTCTTCCATCATCCATAACAATATATCTTGATGGACGAAGACCATTTCTATCCAGGATAGCTCCCATTACATCACCATCTGAAAAGAGGATTGATGCAGGGCCGTCCCATGGCTCCATCATTGTTGCATAATACTGATAGAAGTCTCTTTCCTCCTGGGAAAGTGTATCATTATGAGCCCATGGTTCAGGAATAAGTACACTTGCTGCAAGTGGAAGCTCCATTCCACTCATCATAAGAAATTCAAGTGTATTATCCAGCATGGCTGAATCAGAACCGCTTGATGATATAACAGGAAGAACCTTTGTCATATCCTCATCAGATAACATTTCTGAATGCATAGTCTCTTCACGAGCCAGCATCTTATCTGCATTTCCCTTAATGGTATTGATCTCACCATTATGAACCATAAGACGGTTTGGATGAGCACGGTTCCAGCTAGGATTAGTATTTGTAGAGAATCTTGAATGAACCATTGCTATAGCAGCCTCATAATCCTGATCCATAAGGTCAAGGAAAAATGTTCTAAGCTGTCCTACAAGGAACATTCCCTTATATACTATGGTTCTGCAGGAAAGTGAAGGGATATATGTGCTTACACTACACTGCTCGAACTCTCTTCTTATAATATAAAGCATACGGTCAAAAGCAAGATCAGTATTTAATGAAGGCTGATTAGAAAATGCCTTTGAATGTCCTGAATTTTCAGATCCCTTGTGCATAGCCTTCTCTGGTATTGTAGCAAGGAGCTCCTTCTCAGATGGTCTTTCAATAAAAACCTGCTGTATAACCGGCATACATTCTCTCGCCTTACTTCCAAGAACCTCAGGATTAGTATCTACATTTCTCCAGCCTAATATCTTAAGACCATTTTTCTTTACTATGGTCTCAAACATATTTTTTGCCTGTCTTCTTTCAATATCTCCCTGTGGGAAGAAGAACATTCCGACACCATATGGTCTTTCTATAAGATTCTCAGAAGAATCTGAAGACTCACTATTATTATCAGCAGCCTTTGGAAGAATCACTCCTTCAGCAGCCATAACCTTTCTGAAAAATTTGTGAGGAATCTGAGTGAGAATACCAACACCATCACCGGTCTTTCCTTCGGCATCCTTACCAGCTCTATGTTCCAGTCTCTCAACTATTGAAAGAGCATCAGCAACCAGACTATGGCTCTTCTTTCCATCTATTTGAATAATAGCTCCGATACCACAGTTATCATGTTCAAAAGACATATCATATAGTCCTTTTTCCTGCAGTTCCTTCAAATTCATCTTATTTTCTCCTCTCCATGATTTTACTTATGTGGGAAAAAAACAAAAAGGCACTTCGAGTTATTACTCAAAGCGCCTTTGCTTTTAAATCCGTTTTATTTTTTAAATTATTATTAGTATATAACTTTATTTTTAAAAGTCAAGTGTAAATTTGCTTAATTTTATTAAATATCTAATTATTTTTTTTATATTATAAATTAAGCCTTATTTATATGGACAAAGTTCTCAAGAATACCATTTCCCTCTGGAGTAAGTATTGATTCAGGATGGAACTGAAGTCCATAAAGATTATAATCTCTATGCTTTACAGCCATTACCTCATTATCATCATCTGATAGAGCTATAACAACAAGTTCATCAGGAAGAGTTTCCTCCTTTGCAGCAAGAGAATGATATCTTGCCACCTTAAGCTTGCCATCCTCCAGTCCAAGTCCCTTAAATATAGGAATATCTTCTTTAATAGTACATACAGACTGCTTACCATGCATAAGTCTCTTTGCATATGTTACCGTAGCTCCAAAGATTTCACATATTGCCTGGTGTCCCAGACATACTCCAAGAATTGGAATCTTGCCTGCAAAATACTTAGCAACCTCTTCACATATTCCAGCTTCACTTGGCTTTCCAGGACCTGGTGAAAGAATTATATGGGAAGGTCCCATTTCTTCTATTTCCTGAATTGTCATTTCATCATTACGGATAACCTTGATATCCGGTTCTATACTTCCTATCAGCTGATAAAGGTTATAAGAAAAAGAGTCATAATTATCAATCAAAAGAATCATAGCTTTCCCCCTCCTTAAGTGCCTTTATAACTGCCATAGCCTTATTAATGGTTTCCTGATATTCCTTTTCAGGAACAGAATCTGCAACGATTCCAGCACCGCTCCTTACGAATACATTTCCATTCTTCTTATATGCTATTCTTATGGCAATACAGGTATCCATATTTCCAGTAAAATCTATATATCCTATTGCTCCGCCGTATATACCACGCTTGCAGTTTTCAAGCTGATCTATAAGCTGACAGGCCCTTATCTTAGGGGCACCTGAAAGTGTACCTGCAGGAAGGACAGCCTCTATAGCATCAAGGGCATCCTTGTCGTCTCTGATTATACCCTTTACTGTTGAACCTATATGCATTACATGAGAAAAACGAAGTATATCCAAATAGCTTTCTACTTCAACAGTACCAAACTTACTTACACGTCCCAGGTCATTACGTCCAAGGTCCACCAGCATATTATGCTCAGCCAGTTCCTTCTGGTCCTGTAGAAGTTCTTCCTCTAGAGCCTTATCCTCCTCATAGTCAGCGCCTCTTGGTCTTGTACCTGCAAGAGGGAAGGTACGGAGAACTCCATTTTCAAGTTTAACCAGTGTCTCAGGTGAAGCACCAGCCACCTCCACATCTGTTCCCGAAAAATAGAACATATATGGAGAAGGATTGATAGTTCTTAGATTTCTATAAGTATCCAGGAGGCTGCCTTCAAATGGAGCTGAAAGCCTGTTTGAAAGAACTATCTGGAATATATCACCTTCATAAATATGTCTCTTGGCATCCTCAACCATCTGAGAATACTCTTCCTCGGAGAAAAGTGGACTTATCTGCCCCAGAAGCCTTCCACCCTCATCCTTTGATTTATCACCAGTCTTTAAGAGCTTTATAAGTCTCTTCAGCTCTTCAGATGCACGCTTATATTCTGACTCTATATCAGAAAGCTTTATATTAACAATAAGGATAATCTTCTGTTTTACATTATCAAATGCAATGACCTTATCAAAAAGCATAAGGTCCACATCCTTAAATTCATTTTCATCCCTGACATCAGACTTAAGAACAGGCTCGCTGTATTTAATAAAGTCATAGGAAAAATATCCCACAAGTCCTCCGGTAAAGGATGGAAGATAATTAAAACGAGGGCTCTTATATTCTGATAAAATCTGTCTAAGATAGGCTGCCGGATTATCTGTTTCAATGGTTTTATCCTTATCCTTTAGAATTCCGTCTATACAGCTTATCTCCTTTTTAGGTTCGAAGCCTAGAAATGTATATCTGCCCCAGGTTTCATTTTCAGCAGCTGACTCAAGCATATAGGTATGAGTATCAGCCTTTTTAAGAATACGAAGAGCTTCAATAGGAGTTGTAAAATCAGAAAGAATCTCGCAGCTTACAGGAGCTACTGTATACTCTTCCCTATTTAAAGCTCTCAGCTCTTCTAAGGTTGGTTTGATGTTCATGTTACAACATTTCCTCTTTCCATAAAAACTTATGCCTTGATCAGGAAATATATAAATTCTTATCAGTATTCTTATAACTATACTTATTACTATACTTATTACTATACTTATTACTATACTTATTACTATACTTATTACTATACTTATCAATTATGTTAGCAATCAGCATTTTCCATAATCAAGACATTCCTTATTATAACTTAAGGACTATAAATAAGAAACCTGTTTTTATTTTTTATTTTACAGGATATTCATTGTTGAAACATGCGGTGCAAAGAGGAAGATCACCAACCATGGTTTTAAAATCCTCTATAGCCAGGTACTGAAGGGAATCTGCTCCTACGCTTTTACATACCTCCTCACTGGAATGCTGAGAAGCTATAAGCTGCTTTGCAGTAGGTACATCTGTTCCATAATAGCAGGGATATAAAAATGGAGGTGAACTTATCCTTACATGAACAGCCTTTGCTCCGGCCGCCTTCAGCATCTCAATAAGCTGCTTCATGGTAGTTCCACGTACAATAGAATCATCTATTATAATGATACTTTTATCCTTTACAACACTTTTAAGAACGCTAAGCTTCATATGTACTGCAGTCTGACGTTCCTTGTCGGTAGGCTTTATAAAGCTTCTTCCTATATAACTGTTTTTATGAAATGCATGGGCAAAGGGAATTCCTGACTCCAAGGCATAGCCTTCCGCCGCAGCTATACCTGACTCAGGTACACCCACGACTATATCAGCCTTAACATCTGACTTTCTTGCCAGAGCTCTTCCTGCATTTACCCTTGCCTCATGAATCTCAATTCCGTCCATAACAGAATCATTTCTGGCAAAATAAATATATTCAAATATACAGTGGGCCCTTTTCTTCTGGCATAAGGTCCTATCAGAGCTTACTCCATCTCTGGTAACAGATATAACCTCACCTGGTTCTATATCCCTTACCACCTGACCTCCTACAGCATCAATTGCAGCACTTTCTGAGGCCAGTATATAGGTATCTTCCTCTCCAGTACTGCCCTTCTTCTTCCCAAGAATAAGAGGCTTAATACCAAAAGGATCCCTTACTCCAACCATTTTCCTCGGGCTCATAATGACCACAGCATAACCGCCCTTAAGCTTTGATGCGGACTTCTTTATTGCTTCTTCAATAGTCTGACTATTTACTCTTTCACCTATTATCTCATAGGCAAGAACCTCCGTATCAGAGGTTGTATAATGGGCAAGTCCCTTAAACATCTGCTCATACTTTAGATCCAGGGCATTTACTATATTTCCATTATGTACCAGGGCCAGTATTCCCTTTATATAATTCATGGCTATAGGCTGGGCATTCTCAACCCTGCTCCCTCCAGTTGTGGAATAGCGCACATGACCTACTCCTATGTTGCCCTTCATATTCTGCAGGGCTTCCTCATGAAAAACCTCACTTACAAGGCCCATATCCTTTTTTATGGAAAGATTACCCATGGGGCCAAATGTATCTGAAACCGCTATTCCTGCCGCTTCCTGTCCCCTATGTTGAAGAGCTGTCAGTCCATAATAAATATCCTGAGCTACAGCTTCTCCTGATAAAGAATATATTCCGAAAACTCCACATTCCTCATGTATCTTGTCATCTGCCATGACGCTATTCATTAGTTTTTTCCTCCTGAATTATAGGGCTTGATTTTGGGCTTAAAAACATCTAAAAGCCAAGATAAAAGTAATAAGAAAACTATCCTTCATACATAAGATAGTGGTCTACCTCCATGGCAGCCTTTCTACCTTCTGCAATCGCCCATACCACAAGTGACTGTCCTCTATGCATATCACCGGCTACGAAAACTCCTGGCTTTGATGTAGCAAAATGTCCCATATCAGTCTTAACATTGGTCCTGCCATCCACAGCTACTCCAAAGCCCTCTGTTACATAGCTTTCACTTCCTAAAAAGCCTGCTGCAATAAGAACCAGCTGTGCAGGGATTTCTCTTTGGCTTCCCTCAACCTGAACCATATTCATACGACCTGTTTTTTCATCCTTCTCAGCCTTAAGATCTACTATTACAACTGACTTAAGAATACTTTCCTTATCCTTTTTCTCACTTATAAATTCCTTTACTGTTGTCTGATATACTCTAGGATCATTTCCAAATTTATAAATAGCCTCTTCCTGACCATAATCAGTCTTAAGAGTACGAGGCCACTCAGGCCATGGGTTAGTGCTAAGTCTTTCAGCTGGAGGACAAGGCATCATCTCAAGCTGGGTAACTGATTTAGCACCAAGTCTTATACAAGAACCAAGGCAGTCATTTCCAGTATCACCACCACCTATTACCACAACATCCTTTCCCTTAACCATGTCAGTAATATCGGATGATACAAGGCTTACAGGCTTTTCATCTGCAATATTTTTATCTATATCATTTTTTGATCCTACATTTTTCTTATCATAATTATCCAGAAGACTCTTTGTTACTCTTCCAAGAAAATCTACTGCAAAGTAAATCCCCTTAGCCTCTCTTCCAGGAGCCTTTATATCTCTAGGATTGGAAGCTCCACATGCAAGTACTACAGCATCATACTCTGCCTCTAATTCTGCCGCACTTATATACTTGGTCTTTTCTGTAACATTTGTATTATATTTTTTACTTCCGCATACATTTACATTTGTCACAAAGCTTATACCGGCTTCTTCCATCATATGAACACGTCTATCAATAATGGCCTTGTCCAGCTTCATATTAGGGATACCATATCTGAGAAGTCCGCCTATTCTGTCATTTCTCTCATATACAGTCACGCTATGTCCACGTCTGTTAAGGAACTGTGCCACAGCAAGACCTGAAGGACCACTTCCAACAACCGCAACCTTTTTACCAGTTCTGGTTTTAGGAGCCTTTTCTGAAACAAGCCCCTTTGCAAATGCATTTTCAACGATCAGCTTTTCATTCTCCTTAGTGGCAACAGGCTGGTCATGAAGCCCGCAGGTACAGGCATTTTCACATAGAGCAGGACATACTCTTGATGTGAATTCAGGAAAACTATGTGTCATACTTAGTCTCTTATAAGCCAGCTCAAGATTTCCCTTGTATACCAGATCATTAAATTCTGGAACCAGATTGTTAAGGGGACAACCTGATGCCATTCCAGCTATCATGGCTCCTGCCTGACAAAATGGCAAACCGCAGTCCATACATCTTGCAGCCTGAAGCTTCTGCTCTTCTACAGTCAGCTGTGAGTGGAATTCATTAAAATTAAAAATTCTCATTTCCTCACTGATAACAGGTCCTGTAACTCTTTCATACTCTAAGAAGCCTGTAGTCTTTCCCATAGTCTTGTACCTCGCATTTCCTTATATTTGGAGCGGAATATTATCCGCAAAAAAACAAAAAGGCACTTCGAGTATATACTCAAAGCGCCTTTGCTTTAAAATTCATATATTGTTAATTTTGAAAACTGATTTTAGTATAATACTTAATTTTCAAAAGTCAAGAAGAAAAATTATTTATTTAATTAGATACATAACAAAAAGCGAAGAGCCATACCATGAAATTCATGATATGACTCTTCTTGGCTATGTCTCAAAGGGTATCTAAACAGCTATTTAACTATTCAACATCCTGAAGAGCATCAAAGTTTTCTTCTCCTGTTCTGATCTTAACTACACGGCTAACTGGATATACAAAGATCTTACCATCTCCGATTTTTCCAGTATAAAGTGTTTTCTTAGCTGTCTCTATAACACTATCTACAGGAATTTTACTTACTACTACTTCCAGCTTAATTTTAGGCAGAAGTGTAACGTCCATCTCAACTCCACGGTACATCTCACCGGCACCCTTCTGGATACCACAACCACTTACCTGAGTAACTGTAATACCAGTTACACCAAGGTTATTAAGTGCCTTCTTAATCTTATCGTAACGTGAAAGCTTTGTAATAATAACGACTTTATTAATACCAGTATCTGTTATAATTCCTGAATTTGCCATATCTGCAGCAGCATTTACAACTGGTACAGAAGCTGCCTTCTGGGCATCAGAGGCCTTATCATAATCTGAATTACCTACGCTTGTATTTTCAAATTCAGATCTTCCAAGACTGGTATTTTCATTTGCACTCATGGCTGCATTACTCATATCCATAATAGCAAAGCCTGAATATGCTGATGCAAGACCATGCTCTGTAGAATCAAGACCTTCAAGTTCTTCTTCTTCAGATACTCTAAGTCCAAAGATTGCTTTAATAATACTAAATACTACTATCATTGTTATTACTGTCCAGCCTGCTACTGCCGCAAATCCAAGTAACTGAAGTCCTAACTGATGGAAACCACCGCCGTAGAAAAGACCTACTACAGAATCATTTCCAGGTGCAGATGTTGTTGCAAAAAGTCCTGTTGCAATTGTTCCCCAGATACCATTCATCATATGAACTGCTACTGCACCAACAGGGTCATCTATATGAAGCTTGAAATCAAGAAGCCATACACCAAATACTACTAAAAGTCCAGATACAGCACCGATTATGATTGCGCCAAATGCATCTGTTACATCACATGGAGCTGTAATTGCTACAAGACCTGCCAGCGAAGCATTAAGACACATAGAAACATCAGTCTTACCATATTTAACCCATGTAAATATCATACATACAACAGTTGCAACTGAAGGAGCGATTGTTGTTGTTACAAATACAGATGCAAGCTGATCTACTGATGTACAAGCTGCACCATTAAAACCATACCATCCAAGCCAGAGAATAAATACACCAAGGGCACCGATTACTATATTATGTCCTGGAAATGCATTTACCTTAGTTACTTTACCATTTTCATCCTTTTCGAATTTACCAATACGAGGGCCAACCATCTTAGCACCAACGATTGCAGCTATACCACCAACCATGTGAATTGCACATGAGCCTGCAAAATCATGGAAGCCAAGCTGTGCAAGCCAGCCACCGCCCCAGATCCAGTGTGCTTCTACTGGATATATAAGAGCCGAAATAACTCCTGAATATACACAGTAGCTGAGGAATTTTGTTCTCTCTGCCATAGCACCTGATACTATAGTAGCTGTTGTAGCACAGAATACCAGGTTAAAAATAAAGTTAGACCAGTCAAAGTTTTCATAACTTGTAAATATATCAAATCCAGGTTTTCCAATAAATCCCATCAGATCCTCTCCTAAGAGAAGGCTGAAACCTATAAGTATAAATACACAGCAGCCTATACAGAAATCCATAAGGTTCTTCATAAGTATATTACCAGCATTTTTGGCTCTGGCAAAACCAGCCTCAACCATTGCAAATCCTGCCTGCATCCAGAATACAAGAGCTGCACCAATCAGGAACCATACTCCAAATAGTTCTCCGTCTAAAGCTTGCATAATCTCATCTGTCATGATAATTTCCTCCTAAGTTAAGACTTATATTTTGACTTAAGAAGGGTCCCCGGGATGATAAAATGGCACTAGAGAACCGCTATACTTGGGCTTATAGCGAGTGGGGACATCCTTCTTTCATCAATATAAAAGAGCGCCCCAGGAATGATTTCCAAACCCAAGACGCCCTTGTCTACATTAATAATTTATTTAATTTATTCTAAAATATATAATATCTTTATTATTTAACACTGAAGAGAAGCTGACCATAGCTAGGGAATGGCCAATCCTTCTGTGAAGTAAGCATTTCTGCTTCATCAACATATTTACGAAGCTCATTCATAGATGGAAGCATCTTATCTCTTACATAAGCTGAAGATTCAAAGATATCATCCAGTCCCTTAAAGGTAGCAAGTACATTCTCAAGCTCTGATACTGCTTCAAGAATACTATCTGTTAGCTCAGAAAGTCTCTCCATAGTTGATACTTCATAGTTACATTTAACCTTAGAGCTAACCTGCTTCATAAGAGATGTAGTCTCTGCAAGTCTGTAGAGGTATCTCTCCATTGCAGGAAGATAGTTCTTACGTACCATATCAACCATGGTATTTCCTTCGATGTTTACAGTCTTTACATAATTCTCAAGCATGATTTCACATCTTGACTGAAGCTCAGTTTCTGTAAATACCTTATGCTCAGTAAGCATCTTAACATTCTTCTCATCAAGAAGATGTGGCATAGCATCTGCAGTTGTCTTAAGATTTGAAAGACCTCTTACTTCAGTTGCTTCCTTTACCCAATCATCTGTATAACCATTTCCATCAAAGAGAATTCTCTGGTGATCTGTAATAACTCTCTTAATAAGAGCATGAAGATCATTTTCAAAATCAGTAGACTTCTCAAGTTCATCAGCATACTGCTTAAGACTTTCGGCAACAGCTGCATTTAACATCATATTACAGCATGCAATACTATTAGCTGAACCAAGAGATCTGAACTCGAACTTGTTACCTGTAAATGCAAATGGTGATGTTCTATTTCTGTCTGTTGTATCACGGCTGAAGTTTGGAAGTGAATGAACACCAAGCTTCATAACAACATCCTTAGTTCCCTCATAAGGAACATCATCTCTTATAGCATTGAGAATTGCTGTAAGCTCATCTCCAAGGAATACAGAAATGATTGCTGGAGGTGCTTCATTTGCTCCAAGTCTGTGATCATTTCCTGCTGTAGCAACAGAAAGACGAAGAAGATCCTGATAATCATCAACAGCCTGAATTACTGCTGCAAGGAAAAGAAGGAACTGGGCATTTTCATAAGGTGTCTTACCTGGTGACAGAAGATTTACACCAGTATCTGTTCCAAGTGACCAGTTGTTGTGCTTACCTGATCCGTTAACACCTGCAAATGGCTTCTCATGAAGTAAACATACCATACCATGACGGGATGCAACCTTCTTCATAATCTCCATAGTAAGCTGATTTGCATCTGTAGCAACATTTGTTGTTGAATAAATAGGTGCAAGCTCATGCTGTGCTGGAGCAACCTCATTATGCTCTGTCTTGGCAAGTATTCCCAGCTTCCAAAGCTCATTATTAAGGTCTTCCATAAATTCATTTACTCGAGGCTTGATAACTCCGAAGTAATGATCATCCATTTCCTGTCCTCTTGGAGGCATTGCTCCAAAAAGAGTTCTTCCTGTATAAATAAGGTCTGGACGCTTATTGAATACTTCCTGATCTACTAAGAAATATTCCTGCTCAGGTCCAACACTTGTTCTTACATACTTGACATCTTCATTTCCGAAGAGTTTAAGAATACGCTTCGCCTGACAGTTGATTGCCTGCATGGATCTAAGAAGTGGTGTTTTCTTATCCAGTGCCTCACCTGAGTAGGAGCAAAATGCTGTAGGAATACAAAGTGTGTGATCCTTGATAAATGCATATGATGTAGGATCCCATGCTGTATATCCTCTTGCTTCAAATGTTGCTCTAAGTCCTCCTGATGGGAAGGATGATGCATCAGGCTCGCCCTTAATAAGTTCCTTACCCGAAAACTCCATCAGTACTCCACCATCTGGTGAAGGAGATATGAAGCTGTCATGCTTCTCTGCTGTAACACCGGTAAGTGGCTGGAACCAATGAGTAAAATGTGTAGCTCCATTTTCAAGAGCCCAATTTTTCATTTCCTCTGCTACTGCATCGGCTACTCTATCATCAAGTCTTACGTTCTCATCTATTGTTTTCTTAAGAGATGCATAAATGTCATCTGAGAGTCTTGCTCTCATGACCTTATCATT
This sequence comes from Eubacterium sp., assembly GCA_024696635.1. Classification (GTDB taxonomy): domain Bacteria; phylum Bacillota; class Clostridia; order Lachnospirales; family Lachnospiraceae; genus Eubacterium_Q. The sequence goes on from JAILGP010000202.1 coordinate 31,230, forward strand.
AAACACAAGTGAACCAAAAAGCTCTGGTACATTTACATTTGTTTTTTCCATTAGTTTAATCTCCTTTCCAATTCTTAAGACCACCAGTCAATCAGATTTAAGGAAGTTAACCCCTGCATCACATTTCATCACCCGGGTAAAGGATATAGACATAGCACCTTTTTTTAAATGTTTTTAAGGTTATTTTTCTCTTAACTGACTTCCTCAGTCTTTGGCTCAGCGCCTTTGACTCACCCCTTAAATTGGAGAGGCGCCCTTTGTCATAGCCATAAAAAATGTTTTAAAAAAACAAAAAAGGCGCCTCAGAGATTCATTCTCTAAGACGCCTTTGTCTTCTATGGTTCCCCATTATACACTACTGATTTTATTTGTCAATAAAATTTTAAATTTTTTTTGAATTTTTTGGAAAATGAATTTTAAAGTGATTTATGGTCACATAGTATACTTTTACTACTAATATTATTTTCTTATTGTTTTTCTTATTGTTTGTAGATTAGTCTATTTATTGTATTCTGCTTATTATAAGAAGCATATTGTAACAGGGAATGTTTTTTAGTTTTAATATTTTATAGAGCGTGTTAAAAACTAATAATTTATTAAAAAAATTTAGTCAAAAAGCGAAAGTTGTTTGTAATCAGAATCAGAGTCTCCTGCTCCCGAATCCCCTCCTCCAGATTTATCAGGGATTGGAGTCATTATAAGTTCCTTAAGGCTACCACTATCTTCTTTATATGGTATACCCCCTAGCTTTATAATCTCCTGATTTCCTTTTATAGACAGATCATCTCTTACATATACACGTGTCAGATTCTTCTTTATGGCTTCCTTTGCTCCGGACCAGGTTCCTCCTGAATTATAATCTGATTCAACTACAAATGTACCATATGAGGCTGCATATATATATTTATTGCGATTCATGGCTCTCCAGGCTATAAAACCAGTCCGAGGATTCATATCACTCAGCATAAGTAGTCGTCCATCCATAATTGCCCTTATAGCATCTGGACTCTTCATTTTTTTATACATAGAATCAGCTATATATTCAACTGCTATTCCCTTATTATTCATAGCTTCATATTCCGATATGGTATCCACACCCCTGGCTCCACCAGAATATATAACCAATTTTTCCGCGGCTGCTTTTCTAGCCATATTTTTGGTGAATTCCAATCCTGAATCGCTTATATTTCTAGAACCAACTATTCCTATTCCAACCTTATTAGCATGACTTGCATCTCCGACATAATAAAAAACAGGTGGAGTTTTATCCTGCAGTTTTTTAAGCAAAAGCTTAGGATAATTATTATCCATTATGGTCATTATATTAATCCCATCATGAGAAAGCTCTTCCAGTCCTACGGAAAGCTTCATGCTCCTATCTGCTAGTTTTTTTACTCTTTCTATAAATTCCTCATCATATCCAAAGGAAGCAAGAATACTGGCCATATCCTCTTTAAGAATAAGGTCCGGTTCTAAACTATTTTCTATCAATTTATTATAAAAATTCCCCCATTCAGACTGGGTAAGGGCAGTTACTCCACCCTTAACCAAGCCAATATCTGAACAGAGCAGCAATATACTTATTTCATTATCCGAAAGCTGCATATTATCATCCTCTTGATTAATACTTATAATCAGTACTGTTTTAGTAATACTGTTTTGGCAATATTATTTTAATTATACTATTTTAATTACGCTGTTTTAGTTATACTGTTTTAATTATACTGTTTTAATTATACTGTTTTAGTCAGTCGTATTTGATGTATCAGCCAGTGCAAAAGGATATACCTTCCCACTGCCACCATTTATAAGTTTATATCCACAAACGGTAAATGTCCACTTGGAATCTACCATATCATCGATTAAAAGTACATTTCCTTTTATAATTTCTCTTGTAACTTCATCTTCAAATTCTTCATTATTAAGGCCAAAGGATTCATAGGCATTTTTCATTTGAAATACACTATTATTAAATTCCTTCTGCTGCCTTGTAGGCTGAGTCTTAACTATTGCCTCCTTAAAAGGAAGTCCAAGCTTATCAGCAAGCCTCTGGGCAAAGGACTTCACAAGCGTAGGATGATTAAGAGATGCAACACATGTAACCCAGGTAATATTATTATCCCTGACAAAATCTCTAAGTATACTTTCTGACGCATCCACTAAATTGTCAGAAAAATGCTCATCCCTATATTTTCCATCTCTAACTTCTTTTCCGTAACCATATGAACCATACCTGCTGAGACATATTCCAATTTCTGTACGCTTGTCTTTTGGAATATTGGAATTAGAAGCTCCAACCATGGTAAGAATTTCTTCTACATTTGGCCATTTTTTACGTGGTTCAATATCAATCACATTATTCTTAAAAATTGCTTCCGCCACCCTGATATCCGCATCTGAAGGAGTCTCAAAGTCCAATACATCCTTTTTACGGCAATTACTGCATTTGCCACAGTCACAGGCTTTCTTATCATCAAGAGCATTGGCCAGATATTTCATGTAACAGCCTTTTGTTACAGAATAATCCTTTAGCTGGTCAAGCTCTATATACTTTCTTTCAGTTACCTGACTTATCCTCTCCTTATCCACTGACCAGGCCTTAGTAGTTTTATAATACGAAGTATCTTCTTTATAAATATCACCTTCCACCTCAAGAAAATCAAGGGCATCCTTAATTGCTCCTGACTTTGCATTGATACGGGCCTCATATTCTGATCTTTTGGTGCCTCTTGCCTGATTATTTATGGTGAGACTTATTATATCTTCCATTAATTGATCCTTAGGAAATGCATTTTTAATAAAAAACTCCTGAACCTCAGAGTCAGCCTCTCCATATAGCATAATTGCGTAAGCCTCAGGAATATCCCTTCCAGCTCTTCCTATCTGCTGATAGTAAGCGATAATATTTGACGGTCTCTCAAAATGTATTACATATTTAAGATTCGGCATATCAAATCCCATTCCAAGTGCAATGGTGGCAACAAGAACATTTATTTTATCTGGAGCATGGTCATTTTCTTTAAATCTTCTGATAACTTCCTGCCTTTCATCCGCATCCATTTTACCTACATATATTTCTGAACATTTGCCTATTTTTTTAAGGTAATCATTAACCACTCTGCAATTATCCACTGTGGAACAATATATAATCCCCGGTCCATCAAACTTATCTATATTCCTGCCAATCCAAGCAAGTCTTTCCGGAATGCTTTCTATATTAATGGTTTGTATTGAAAGAGATTCTCTCATAAGACTTCCTCTTATAACCTCAATTCCAGGAAGCTGGGCACGAATATCCTCAACAACTCTGTCATTAGCTGTTGCAGTAGTTGCAAGAACTGGAACTGTGGATGGAAGTCTATTAATTATCTCCACTATCCTTCTATAATCTGGTCTGAAATCATGTCCCCAGTCTGATATACAATGGGCTTCATCCACAACAAAAAGCCCCACATTATCTGTAATGCTGAGTAAAACGTCTCTGAATTCTTTATTTGCAAGTCTCTCTGGAGATATAAGAAGTGCGTCTAAGCCCTGACCATTTCTGAGCTTATCATAAATATCCTCATGTTCTTCTATGTTCTGAGAATTGATAGTAGATATTTCAAGTCCCATTTCCCTTGCATGTTCTATCTGATCCTTCATAAGTGAAAGTAAAGGACTGACAATAAGTGTGATTCCCTTACCCTGGCTTCTGAGTATCTTGGTGGACAGGAAATAAACAATACTCTTACCCCAACCGGTTTTTTCAACCACCAGAGTCCTCTTTCCTTCAACCACAGACCTTATAGCTATTTCCTGGTCTTCTCTAAACTCAGCATCCTCCTTATGTAACATTTCCCTAAGTAACTTTACGTAATCGTAATCCATAATTTTACCTCTCATTTTTTTATCTAGATAAAATATAGCACGATTTTTCAGACATGCAATAAACTATCGAGTTAATTTACCAATGGGGTCTGACCCCTTTGGCAAATTCTTGGGAAGTTATGTGGTTTGGGCGGTGTAAAGTTTGTAGTAGGCGCCCTGGGCTTTCATGAGCTGGTCATGGGTACCGCTTTCTACTATTCCGCCGTCATCTATATACATGATGCGGTCGCATTTACGTATGGTGGACAGACGATGGGCTATTATAAATGAGGTTCTACCCTTAAGCATGGCATCCAGTCCCTGCTGAAGCGCCCTTTCTGTCTGAACGTCAATGCTGGAGGTTGCTTCATCCAGGATAAGTATGGCCGGATCTGAAAGCAGGGTTCTTGCAAATGATATGAGCTGCTTCTGTCCTTCGCTAAGGGATGAACCTCTTTCCTTAACCTCAGTCTTGTAGCCCTCCGACATCTTGCTTATGAAAGCATCGGCACACACGGTTTTGCTGGCCTTTTCTATCTCCTGACCTGTGGCATCCAGCTTTCCATATCTTATATTATCCTCCACACTTCCAGAGAAAATCACGCTGTCCTGCATCATGATTCCCATCTGGGATCTAAGTGAACTAAGGGTCACATCTGATACATTTTTTCCATCTATCAGAACCTGTCCATCATTAACATCATAAAACCTGGAAATGAGATTTACTATGGTACTTTTACCTGCACCGGTAGGTCCAACCAATGCCACACTTTCACCAGGATTAACTGTAAAGCTTACATCCTTAAGTATCTGTTTTTTATCATCATAGGAGAAATTTACATTTTTAAATTCCACCCTGCCCTTCATAGGAGGCATGTCAACTGCATCTTCCTTATCCTTTATATCCACCGGCTCATCAATGGTTTCGAAAATTCTTTCCAGATAAGCTATGTTATTAATGAAGTTATTAAATATATTTCCAAGGTTCATAATAGGCTGCCAGAAAAATGAAGCATAAGAGGATACCGCAACAATGGTACCTACTGATTTAGCTCCCTGTCCAAAGAGAACAAGACCGAAAAGAAAGATTGCTGCTCTTACTAATACGGATATGGAATCTATTCCTGGCCATACCAGGTTTGAATAACGGACTGCTGTAAACCAGGTTCTCCTGCAATCCTCAGAAAGCTCTCCAAAGGTTTCCAGATTCTCATCCTCCCTTGCGAAAATCTGAGTAATACGGGCTCCCACTATATTTTCCTGAAGATATGCATTTAGATTTGAATTCTTATTTGAAACCGCCTGCCAGGCCTTACGCTGCTTATTCTTGATCCAGAGCATGAAAACCGCCAGCACTGGGACACCAATCATGACCACCATAGCCAGCTGAACATCCACCATGAACATAAATATAATTATGAATAATAGATTGAAGCACTCAAGAACTATATTTATAAGTCCATTTGAAAGCATATCCGAAACTGAATTTACATAGTTTACAACCCTGATAAGAATCTTTCCGTGAGGTCTGTCATCGTAATACTGGAAGGGAAGCCTTTGCAAATGCCCGAATATGTCCTTCCTTATATCATAGATAATATTTTGGCTGACATTTACCATAATCCTGCTTCTGATGGTGGTAAATATAACGCTCATCAGATAAACACTTCCCAATATAATAACCAGTGTAAAAAGCAGCTTCTTATCCTTGGCTGGTATAGCGTCATCCAGAGCCTTTTGAATGATCATAGGCGCAATATAACCAAAGGCACCACCTATACCGCTAAGGACAAATGCTACTATCATAGATTTTATATATTTCTTTATATAGACTGAGGCCCTAAGCAGGTGCTTTATGTTAAAGGGCTCATCAAGCCGCTCGTCCTGCTTATATGTATTTCTTGCCATTTCTTTTCTCCATCTCTTTTACTATTTAGTCATCGCCCTGCTGAAGCTTAACCAGGTCACTATAATAGCCACCAGCCTTGATAAGTTCTTCATGACTACCCTGCTCAACTATGCTTCCATCCTTAAGAATAAGAATTCTGTCGGCATTTTTAGTAGTTGATATACGCTGGGCAATGATAAGCTTTGTGGCCTTAAAATCAAGATGCATAAGAGCATCCTGTATTTTCTTCTCCGTCTCCATATCCACCGCTGAAGTCGTATCATCAAGAATCAGAATTGAAGGTTTTACAGCAAGGGCTCTGGCTAGAGATATTCTCTGTTTCTGACCACCAGAAAGACCAACTCCCCTTTCACCAACTATGGTGTCATAGCCCTCCGGCATTCTGGCTATAAATTCATCCGCCGCCGAATATCTTGCGAAACGGACCACCTCTTCCTTCTTGATATGGTTATCGCCATAAGCAATATTTCCCTCTATGGAATCGGAATAAAGAAGAACATCCTGAGTGGCAAGTCCAATATTCTTTCTTAGGCTGCTGAGCCTGTAATTTTCTACCGGAACATCGTCCACCAGAACCTGGCCCTCTGTGGCCTCATAGAATCTAGGAATCAGATGGATAAGAGAAGTCTTTCCACATCCAGTCTCTCCCATAAGAGCCACCGTTTCTCCCGGATTTATCTTAAATGATATATTTTTTAAAACCGGAAGCTTTCCATCCTTATACATAAATGATACATTTTTAAATTCAATGCTTCCCTCAAGTCTATCTTTGGGCTCGTAAGGATTCTCAGGATCCTTGATCTCTGCCTCTGAATAATAAATTTCCATAACCTTATTGGAAGCTGCCGCAAATCTCTGAAACTCATTCATAATATTTCCCATGAGTCGCATAGGATTGGCCAGTGCCCATATGAGTCCTGAAAATGTAACGTATTCCCCCATGCTAAGGCTTCCATTTATAAGAAACAGTCCTCCCACCAGCAGCATCACGAATGGCATAAGGTTTGCAAAGCTTTCAATATAAGGATAGAACTTTATCCACACAAGTCCTGTCTTTTTATTTGTATCCCGATAAGCTACATTTGCCTTATCGAACTTTTCTATCTCATAATCTTCCCTGGCAAAGGCCTTCACAACCCTGTTTCCTGCAATATTTTCCTGGGCGATTGTATTCATATCAGCCAGTCTTTCTCTAAGAGCCGCATGCATTGGGGCCACCTTCCTTTTGAAGAGGAATATAACCAGAAATACAAAGGGAGCCACTGCTAAAAGTGAAAATGCCATCTTCCAGTTAAGATATATAAAATATATGGCTGTTGCTCCGAAAAGGGAAAATGATTCTATAACCATTCTCACAACCCAGGCAATCATATGTCTTACTGCATCAAGGTCGCCGGTCACTCTTGTCATAAGGTCACCGGTTCTATATGTACTATAAAAATTCATATCCTGTCTCTGAATCTTGTCATAGAGATAATTTCTTATTCTATAAAGAGCCTTCTGGGATACATGTTCAAATATCATACAGTCCCCATAGACAATAATAGTGCGGATCAAAGTAAACCCCACCATCATAAGAAGCATTTTATAAAAGAGGTCTCTGTCCTGGGCCAGTCTTTCCGCCGCCCCTTCTCCAGTGATAAATGTATCTACAATCTGTCCGGAAAAATAGGGAACAGTCAGCTGCATTATGTTATAGACAACTGTGCCAAACATTCCCACTATATAGATTCCTCTCGAACCCTGCATATTCTCCCAAAGCCATCCCAGACGGCCTCTTGGAAATTTTTTAGTATTATCCATTAGCAATTCCTTTATATTTATATTCATATTTATATTTGTATTTATTTTTATATATTGCTTATATATTACATTTAAAGCCTACCAGATAAGATAGCAGTTTCTATATATAAATGTTATAATTTATCTATAAAAAAATTGAACGTTTCTATCATTTCCTTATTTTTATGCAAATAGCAAAACTTTAATAAAGCAAATAAATACTACATTTATGCCATTTGTAATAGTTTTCACACTATTTGTATTTTAATATACTAATAATTTTCAGGATTTTCCTAGGAGAAAAAATTTATGTCAGATTTATTTGAGTACAGCGACCGTATGACATCCCCTGTAGAAGCATTTTACTGCAACAAAAATACCATGAGTCTGCCAGTAGAAAACCACTGGCATTATTTTGTTGAACTACTTTATATGATTGAGGGAAATGTTTTTATTACCTGCAACGAGAATACATACCACCTTACTCCAGGCATGATGATTATGATTCCGCCTCAGGCAATTCATTCCGTCTATAGCGAAGATGGTCAGGATTTCAATTATTCCTGCATAAAATTCAATACAAACCGCATACAGATGATAGAAGGCTATCTGCCTAATCTGAATATTCAGTTTCACGAGATCCTGCAAATGCAAAATCCCCCGCTGATTTTCACGGAGGATTCATTTCCAGACATAGGTCTTCAAAGCACCCTTGATAATCTAATCAATGAGGTCAGGCAGAAAAACTATGGCTACAACACTTATATTTATTCAATTTTATCCAGCCTTATGCTGAGAATACTAAGAATCTGGTACGACATGGGTATACCTATGAATACCGAACCACTTACTGATACTGACACCTATGCTATTCAGGATGTGATACTCTACATTGATAAGCACTCCAATGAGAACATCAATATTCCACAGCTGGCCAGTATGTGTAACATGAGCTATTCCTACTTTGCCAAGGTATTTCACCGCCAATTCGGTCAAAGCTGTAAGCAATACATAGAATTTATCCGCCTCAGCAAGGCAGAAAATCTCATACTCTTTACAGACTATGACCTTACTACCATTGCCGAAGAAACCGGCTTTGCCGACTGCAGCCACCTCATAAGATGCTTCAAAAAACGCTTCAGCCTTACACCGAAACAATACAGACTCCAGCACCGAACCATATAATTTGCCAAAGATTTACCAAAGGGGTCTGACCCTTTTGGTAAATTCAATTGCACACAATCTAATTTACCATTGGGGTCTGACCCTTTTGGTAAATTTATGTATTACAGACCAGGGTTACTGTCATGGTTCTATTATTTAGTTCGGCATATATGTGGCCACCCATTTTATTCATAAGTTTGCGGCAGATATATAGTCCCAGGCCGCTTCCACTTCTATTGCCAACGTTGGAGCCACGGTAGAAGCTTTCAAATATGTGGTCCAGTTCATTTTCCGCCAGGCTGGATCCGCTATTGGAAATGTTAATTAATAGGTTTCCTTCTTCTTTTCCAAAGTCCAGCCATATCTTATCTCCATCTCCGTATTTGATGGCATTTTCGATTACATTCTGGACAACTTCTATAAATCTGTCTTTATCTCCCTTTATGAGTAAATCCTTATAATCTTCCACCCTGAAATCTATACCTATGTTGTCCAGCTTATCAATATAATACTTCTTTATATAATCAACTAATTCCGATAAATAAAAGTCTTCATTTTTTACATCAAAGTTAATAAAATCATCACTGGAGCTAGTGATTATTTTGGATACATAATTTTCAATTTCCCAAACATTATCATCTATCTTCTGGGCTATCTCCGTCTGCTTATCACTATCCTTATAAAGCTTCTTTTTCATGGCCGCTGCATAAAGCTTTATAGCCGCCAGGGGAGTTTTAATATCATGAGAAAGCGACAGTATGAATACATTCTTTTCCTTCTGTAACTCAAGATTTTTTTCTTTTTCCTGTTCTAACTTCTCCCTAAGCATATCCAGCCCCCAGAGAAAATGGCCAAAGTATTTATTCTTATCCTCCTTTAGAGGAATAGTCAGATTTCCCTTTGCCAGTTCATAGGGATAATCGGCTATCATTTGAAACCTTCTGATTATAACTATATAAATGTAAATCATTATGATAAATATACAAACCATAACAATTCCTATTATGAGGTTAAAAGATTTTATAAATCCGGCCATTTCACTCGACAAATCTACTTCATATTCTATCCTGTATAGCCTGCCATTTATATATTTAACTACATAATGATTGGATGAATCCAAGAATTCATTATAATCACTTTCATATGTCTTATCCTGAACTACTTGGTCCGGCTTTGTATCTACATCTTCCTGACTATTTTGGTCCGGCTTATCATCCTCATCATATTGATAGACACCAAGTATGGTTTGATATTTTGAAATATCCACCTTGTAATCCTTTATATCGGCATGGCCTTTTATATCATTTTCCACCCTGCTTACTTCGATTTTATATAAATCTACACTATTATCTTTCTTCTTAAGCAAGACAAATTCTACTACCAATATTATTAGTAGTAGAATCAGTATTATAGAAAAGCAAAGCTTTAAATATGTATTTTTAATATTACTGGTATTCTCTATATCATTCATACCTATATCCTTTTCCCCAGACAGTTATAATCTTCTTTGGATTCTTGGGATCCTTCTCAATCTTTTCCCTAAGCCACTGTATATGTACTGTCAGAGTATGCATCATAGAATCACTGTCCGAGCCCCAGATTGTATCAAAGAGGAAAGCCTTCTGAAGAGTCTGTCCCTTATTTTCCATAAGAATCTTAAGGAGTTCAAACTCCTTGCTTGTGGCTTCTATTTCCCTGCCATCTATAATTATTTTCTCTCGGACAATATCCAGAGTTATATCCTCATCCGTAAGGGAATCTGTGGCCAGACGCCTTTTAAAGATTCCCTTGATTTTAGCTATAAGAATATCTATATCATAGGGCTTTTCTATATAATCATCTGCCCCTGAAACAATGGCCTGAAGCTTGTCATCCTTAGCTACTTTGGCACTTACCATAAGAACCGGTGTGTTGGACTTCTCCCTGACCTTATTCAGGATATACATTCCATCTAATCCTGGAAGCATAATATCTAGGATTAGCAGTCTTGCCCCATACATTTCATATCTGGCTAGTGCCTTCTCTCCATTATCCACGGCAGAGACCACATAGCCCTCTTCCCTAAGAAAATCCACCAGCACCTGGCTCAGTTCTTTATTATCTTCCACAATCAGAATATCTAACATATCTCTCCCCCATACTATAATCCCCGAATTTCCAACGGGTCAAACCCTCTGTTAAATTTACCATCCCATATCCATAAGCCAGTTATTAAGGTCACGTTCTCTTGCCTTAAGCTCTGTATTTTTTTCATATGCACCAAGTTCATACTGGCCCTGGATGTTTCCGTCTACTATATAAAGTACCCTGGTACACTTAGCTGCAACCTTTACATCATGGGTTACCAGCATTATAGTTGTGCCATCTTTATTAAGCTTAACAAGCTCGCACATAACTTCATCAGAAGAAGTTCTGTTAAGGGCGCCCGTTGGCTCATCTGCAAATATAACCTTAGGCTTATTGATCATGCTTCTGCAGATGCATGCCCTCTGTAGCTGCCCACCGGATACCTCATTGATATCATTTTCTGCAGTATCCTCAATTCCCAGCTTATGCATAAGATTTCTTCCACGCTTTTCGATTTCTTTCCTGCTTTCCTTATTCTTCTTAGATTTTACAGCAGGAAGAATAATATTATCAAGTATTGATAGATTTTTCATCATATACATCTGCTGGAAGATGAAGCCCATCTCATCAAGTCTTACCTCAGCCATTTCATTTTCACTGAGCCCTGACAGATTTTTATCGTTAAATGTTACTTCCCCCGCAGTCATCTTATCCATACCAGAAACTGTATAAAGAAGGGTGGATTTTCCTGAACCGGAAGGTCCCATGATACCAACCATTTCTCCTTCATCTATTGTAAAGCTTACATTTCTAAGAACATTATTCTGCTTTTTATTTACTACATATGTCTTACATAAATCATTTACTTCTATAACTGTACTCATTTTTATATTCCTTTCTCATCCTTATCATCTGAAATGATCAATCTGTAATATCATCTAAAACATCTGACTACATCAATATATCCAAATAAAACCTTCATCTATATACATCTATATATTTCCTCATAAACCTTCATCTTTTACTCTATATTTCCCATGGAATCCGAATGTATGGTCCTGGTGTAAAGGGATGTAAGCCATGCGGCTATAACAACTACCACACCCATGATCACAGGATATAATAGAAACACTTCTACAGGTCTTATATCATATGTAATACCTGACACAGCACCCATTACTGCAAATATTCTGTCGCAGATTATTTTGGTAAATGGATAATTTAGAATCGCAGACAGAACTCCCGATATAACCATTACTACCACAAACCTGAGGGTATGCTGAGCTGAGACAGACCTGGTCTTAAAACCGATTGCTTTCATCAGAGCAATCTCTGTGGTCTCTTTACTGATAAACGACCTTTCCATAAGAACTGTTATAAGAAGTGCTATAACTATAGATATAATAAGTACCATATTTTTAACCATTTTGAGTGTAGCTGAAGAACTGGTTGATTTATCGACAAAGCCTGCCGGATCATATATCTTATCTGTATCAAAGATATCCTTCATCTTTTCTATTCGTTCATTAATAACTTTATCATCTGGATTATCCTTAAAATCAATCTGGAATTCAAATGCAGATGATGCATCATTTGTTTTAACAGGAACATCTTCATGGAGTCTGCCACATTTTCCAAGCTGATTCATTGTTACAAAGCTGGCAGTTATTATATATTCCTTCACCTCTCCATTAATCTCTATATTAACCTTATCACCTATCCCGGCTCCCAGCTCATCAAGCATCTGAGGAGTAAATGCTACCTCATTTTCATACATAGGAGCAACTCCCTCACTATAGGTATAATCAGATGCCTTTGTGTCTTTACATTGCTGCATCTGGATCTGGATTTTTGTATCCTTATATTCCACAGGGAGTTGATACATAAGCTCTACATGGATATCAGCTGGCATATTATTATCTTCCAGTTCCTTTTCCATATCGCTTATTATGTCATCAAGAACATTTTCATCTTTGCTACCCATATTATCCATGATTTTTTCTGTTGAATTATAGTAAGCATCACTACGAGTGGTTCCGAAAAAGAATAATAATTTATCACTCATAAGAGTATTTGCTGCATTTGCAAGCATTGTAATAAGCAGAAGGCAGATGGTAAATGTTACTATCATGCTTAGGTACTGCTTAGGCTTACTAAGTACATCATTCATTCCAAGAAAGAGATTACTTCCAAGGCGGCTTTTAGTCAGCTTCATAAATGACTTCTTATGATATCTTTCCCCTGTTTCCCCATTTCTTACTGCATCAATAGGCGAAAGCTTCTTGATACTTTTAGTACAGCTGTAGCAGAACATGAGAATTATAAGTACGACTGCCACAGTACTGATTACTCCTATAAAGACCTGACTGTCATTGCCTATGACCATTCTGTCTGTGATACTGCTGATGAGCATTTCTCCAAATGGAATACCTGCAGCGTATCCTATCAGGGCTCCCACCACAGATATGCATAGATACTTAACCATGTACAGGTTGCGAATGGCGCTGTTCTTAAGACCCACTGCTTTCATGACTCCGATTTCTCTAAAGTCCTCATTCAGAGTAAACTTTATGGTAAAGGAAAGCATGGTAAAGGCTATAAGTATGAGACATATACTTACCACCATCAGAAGCCCCGCCGTAAGCATATCCAGCATAAATGTCATTTTAAGTACAGATACATCATTTGCAAAAGTGGCATTTGTAACTCCTGACACATCATCCTTTAGCGCCTTCATATCATCTGTATTAATGTAATATATAGCACCTGTGGAGGAACTTTTTACACCTTCATCCCCCAGATAATCCTCTACTTCTTCATCGTTCATAAGCATTCTGGGATTTCCCATAAATGGTGAACCAAGCAGGGCATCCTTAATAAAACCGTCTATTATAAATTCTTTCTTTACATCCCCAAGCTCCAGTGTAACCTTATCACCTATAGTGACTTTACCGGGATCTGCCAGTATTCCACCTACATAAATATGTCCCTTTGGAATATCCCTAATTACCTCATTCTTACTGTTAAAATAATTGATCTTGGCACCTTTAACAGAAGTTAAAAACCCGGGATTTTCATATTCAACATAGGTTTTTCCGTCTTTCTTTAGGTTCTTTGCATTGTAATATATTATTTCTTCTTTCCTGCATTCTGTAATAGAATCCGCTTTTTCAAGTATTTCATCTGCCGGATTTTCACTGCCCGAGTTAAGGGTGACTATAACATAGTCAGACATATTCGCCTTTTCTAAGTAATAATCGATTCCTCCATAGACTGAGACCATATTATTCGCACTACTGGAGGCAAACATGGTTGAAAGAATAACAAATATAAGCAGAATTATATTCATTGTTTTCTTTCTTCTTAGATCTTTTTTCAGTATCCTAAAAAACATTTTCTTCCTCGCTTTCTGACCACATTATATATCACAGATCATTAGTCTTTTAGATTAAATATATTAAAATTAAATAAAATGATCTGCAAATGAACAACCAGTCATTTATCTTATGGTCAGACTATATCATTCAAATTATCAAATAATCATAAAATCCCATTTTTAAGAAATAAAAAAACATAACCTACAGATTAAGACTATCATAGTTTCAAATCTTAATCAGCAAATTATGTTTTTATTATATATATATTCAAATGTAATTTTAACGGATAAAATTAGTAAATATCCTCTCTTCTGATTCAGGCTGATTAACTCCAGATTTCTTACCTGCTTCTATACTTTCTAATACCCAGGCCATATTTTTACCCAGCTTCTGCATAATCTGAATTCCTTCCTGGTCCTTTGCCACATCCTCAGGCTTACTGCCATGAACCATATTCCAATATCTGGAAGCAACGAGTGGCATTTCAGCATATAAGAAGTATTTATTTAATACATCTAATGTAGCTGTAGTTCCTGCTCTTCTGGCAGAAGCTATGGTTGCTGCAGGTTTAAATCTAAGCTCTGCTTCTGCTGCTCCAAAAAGTCTGTCCAGGAACATCATTATCTCACCACTTGGACTAGCATAATAAACTGGAGAACCAATAACTATTCCATCTATCTGTCCCAGTTTCTCCTTAACTTCCCTTACAGCATCATTTACCTGACCCTTTAAAACCATGGAACCTGCGTTATATATCTCAGTATCAATATTTCTTGCATTTAACTCCTTTGCAATTTCAGATAAAGCTGTATAGGTACAACCATCATCCCTTCTGCTTCCATTTATAAGTAAAACTTTCATTAATGTCTGACCTCCTTCAAAATTTCTTACCACCTATAATTTAGATATGAATAATAGCATATTCACAGGTATTAAGCATAATCTATCCTTTAACAAACATTCCACTTTCCACAAATATTTATTATATCATCCTTTGACAAATATTCCACTTTCACAAGCCTTTTTTCTTACATAGCTCGCAGCCTTTTTATAAGTCTCGTAATCAGGCAAATGTTCCACAAAAAGAGGAGTATCGGCCCCCAGCTTTTCAACCATCTCCAGAATTCTTGGATAATCAAGGCTTCCCTCACCAGGCATTGCTTCATGAATAATTGCAGTATAAGCCTGTTCCATAATTGAATCCTTGCCATGAATACTTTTTATATATGGACCCAAAAGGTCAAAGCAATGTTTAATAAACCTGGTACTACAGCAATATCTCTCAGGACAATTAATCATATTAACAAAATCCAGATGAACAGCAAACTGACTTCTGTCCACATCCTTAATAAGCTTCAGATATTGCTCTGGCGAATCCGGTAAAACCCAAGGCATAGGTTCAATTGAGTAAAATGTATTCTTAGGCTTTACTGCATCAATTATTTCTCTTACGCTGTCCACCGCCAGGGCATAAAAGTCTTCACTATAATTTTCCTCTGCAAAACCATCCCAAGCCTTAGTACTATGACTGCCAATTATATTTACACAGCAATTAGCCTCCATCTCATCAGCAAGAGCCAGCTGAGCTTTGGCATAATCCATAGCATCTTTTCTTATACTATCGTCCATAGCAAGACAGTTACGCCAGACACCAACTTCACCGATTAGTAAATCAGCATCCCTTGCCGCCTTCTTATATTCCTGTCTGGTCCTGGTATCACTAGTAGAATCTATCGGACATATTACAGCACTATATCTAAGATCCTTCGCAAGCTCAACCCATTCCTCCGGATTATTATATGGTTTTTCTATAGAACCACCTATTCTCATTCTTTTTCTCCTTCCCCTTATAGCAAAAGAAATTATAAAGAAATATCATATTTATATAAAATATAAAATCCAAAACCATAAATTAATAATTTTATATGAATACCTATTCCCGGTTACTTAAAAATC
>JAILGP010000218.1 GCA_024696635.1 Eubacterium sp.
TAAAACATATTAGATTAATTAATAAAAAAGTCGTTTCTAAATATAATCAGAAACGACTTTTTTATAATTACTAATCTTCTAATATTTTTTTTAAAATCAAGTTAATCACCATTTAAATACTTAAGCTATCAATATATTTAATAATTATCTAGAAAATGATGTCTAACCCCATCCTGTTTATAAGCAATAACTGTGGCAAGATTTACATTTTCCACACTTCTAAATATATTCTTTTCTATTATAGGATCCTGCTTTGCAAGGCTGGCAATCAGTTCCTTTATTTCCTTACGCTTGGAAGTCACTCCTGTTTCCTCAAATTTTTCTATATCCTCAGTAAATCTACAGGCACACTGAAGAAATCTCAAATCATTATATTCCTTCCAGTGAATAATAGATTCCTCACGTATAAGATACATGGGACGTATAAGCTCCATACCCTCAAAATTGGTGCTATGCAGCTTAGGCATCATAGTCTGAACCTGTCCACCCCACAGCATTCCCATTAAAATTGTTTCTATAACATCATCAAAATGATGACCTAAAGCTATCTTATTACACCCAAGTCTCTGGGCGTTACTATAAAGATGACCTCTTCTCATACGGGCGCAGAGATAACAAGGATTATCACTTATCTGCGTTACGCTTTCAAATATATCTGACTCAAAAACCTCAAGAGGAATCTCAAGCTTAGCTGCATTTTCAAGAATCAGCTGATAATTTTCATCATTATAGCCAGGATTCATAACCAGAAATTTCACTTCAAAATTCTGTATTCCATGCTTATGAAGTTCCTGAAAAAGCTTAGCCATAAGCATAGAATCTTTTCCACCGGATATGCAGACTGCTATTCTATCCCCATCCTCAATAAGATGGTAATCATTAATTGCCCTAGTAAACTTACACCATATATCCTTACGAAACTTTTTAACTATACTTCTTTCTACCTGACGGGCATAGGATAATTCTTCCTTCTTTTTCTTTTTATTCTCCCCTTGGGTATTTTCTACATCTATCTCATTCATATTAAACCATCAAATATAAAATACTTAAGCCCAATTACCAGAGTCCTACTCTGTTGGAGCCGGAGCCTCAGTTGGTGCCTCAGTTGGCGCCTCGGTTGGTGCCTCGGTTGGCGCCTCGGTTGGTGCCTCAGTTGGTGCCTCGGTTGGTGCCTCGGTTGGTGCCTCGGTCGGTGCCTCGGTCGGTGCCTCTCCTTCAGGTGGAACCTCTCCCTCTGGCGGAACTTCTCCTTCAGGTGGAACTTCTCCCTCTGGTGGAGCTTCTCCTTCTTCGCCTTCTTCTCCTTCTTCGCCTTCTTCTTCTGGCGGATCAGTATTTATAGAAACATAAGCCGGAGACGCCTGATGACGAGTTGTATTAATAAGAACAGAATCTGTCTGTACTCCATCTACATATACATATTTCCAAAGCTCTCCAGAATAACCATTAACTGCTGGTGTAGTAACCATCTGCTCACCAGGAGCAAGGCTCTTATCTTCTGTATATATAGGTTCGCTATCCGCATAAATAGTGGAATAATATGACTGGAATTCTATAGTTCTATTAGAAGGTCTATATTCTTCTCCATAAATATTAAATGTAATGCTTGCTCCATCTGTATAACATTCAATGTAAATAGGAGCATCCAATGTGTTCTTAAGCTTAAGATCAAGAACTCCACCACCTGCAACCGCAGCATCAAAAGCTATATCAACATATGATACTCTCATACTATGACAATGTCTCTCAAGAACCTCTATCTCAGCCCTAAGAGCTGCATTATAAAGTGTGGTAGCAACCTGACATACACCACCACCTGTACTATCAACAATCTTTGTACCAACATAAGCATGACCTGTAGCATATCCATTGCTGACCTCAAGTGGAGCTATTTTGTTATATACAGAAACCTGCTCTCCAGGAAATAGAACAGTTCCATTCATAAGAGAACCTGCTCTTTCAATATTTGTCTTTCTTCCTGAATCACTGGAGCTATAATTTGTTGTAAAAGACCCAAGCAAATCCGTTACTCTTGCCATCTGCTCGACTCTTCCATTACTTGCCTCATCATCAACAACCATAGCAACCGAAACAGAACCGCCATTAAAGCCATCAGAATTTATTTCTTCTTCAACAGCCTGCTTTGTAGCTGTATAATCAATTCCCACTGGCTCTCCCTCAACAAGGACCTTATACTGGCCCTCGCTTACAGTAGTAATGCTATAAGTAGTCTCACTATTCATGGCTGCCCCAAGATTATTATCCAACATCTGGGCAAGAATATCTTCATCTATAGTTCTTTCTATATCCAGTTCTTCAGAAGAGCTTTCCAAAGACTGTGTTTCCTTATATCTTTTAAGAATATTACCAGAATTTCCAACCTTAAGTGCTGTCCTTACTATTTCCTCAGTATTGGACTTAAGTCCCAGCTGACCAAGATTTGCAACAACATCACCATATTGACTGGAAACAGTAACCTCAACCTCCTTAAGTGTCTCATCACTTCCAAGAGCAGAGATTGCCTCATCATAACTCTTACCACTCATATCAACGCCATTAATAAATACATTATCCTTAATAGTAAGTTCCTTTAAATGCGCATCCAAGAGCTTTTCTTTAGCATTTATACCCTGCCCAGGACACATACTAAGTCCCGCAACAAGAAAACCAGCCGCCACAACTCCAGCTAATATCTTTTTTCCACAGCTTCTAAAGCTTTTTTTCATAACTTTCCTCTCTTACAGAAATAGGTAGTGTCAATTCTGACACTCCTTTCTTATTTCTAAATCCTTTATTTTCAAGGGTTCTTAACTTTTTTTACAATAAAAAAGTGATTACCCCCTAAATAACCAGTATAATTGAATCTGCGAAAACACAATTATCCGTATA
>JAILGP010000187.1 GCA_024696635.1 Eubacterium sp.
AAAGGCTCCATTAAGATATCCAATTAGCATAAATAAAAAACTATAGGGACCAATTAATGTTCCAAAGAATATATCATAGAGAAAACCACAAATAAACCCGGTGATAAGTCCTTCTTTACGCCCTCTCATAACCGCAAAGGACATGGTGAGAATCATCATCAGGTTTGGTGCAATGCCTCTGACATTGTCAAAGGAAAAAAGAACACTCTGAAGTAGAAATGATATTATTATCAGAATAAAAATAGTAATCGCTCTACGCATTAGTAGTCCACTTCCTGTTTTCGGTCAAGAATGACCATTACATCTTTTATATCAGTGAAATTTACAGTAGGTGTAATATGTGCTGTCTGGGTAAGATTATTCGAATCCTGTTCCACACTAGTTACATATCCAATTGTTATTCCATATAAATATCTGTCGGAAACACTGGAAGTAACTACTTTATCACCTTCACTGATAAGTGCATTTTTATCTATATTAGATGCTATCAGATAACCCTCATTCATAGTCTGAAGACTACCTTCAACATTACATATATATCCGCTGGAACCAATTTCACCAGTTACACTGGCCCTATCATCAATTATGGCTCTTACTCTTGAATAATCACCATAGGTTTCTATAACTATTCCAAGAAGACCATCATCACAAAGTACATTACAACCTTCATATATTCCATCATTAAGACCCTTATCAATATAAAAATCATTAAACCATCCTGAGGAATTAACCGAAAAAACTCTTGCAGCAGTTTTTTCATAATCAGGATAAAGCTCGTCAAGATAATACATATCTCTAAGAGTCTGTAATTCTACTAGTTCTGCTTCTCTACGGGATAACTCATTATTAAGATCATCTACAGTTTTGCTGAGTTCTTCATTCTCTTCCTTAAGCTCCTTAATATCACCAAACACCTGCATTTGCTCTTCAACAAAATGTCCAAGATCACTTACGCCCTCTTGGAGAGGTGTAATAACAATACCCGTAATTTCTCTAACAGGCTTAAGTATATTTGGGAAAAATGCAGATACAATAACAAGTGCCACGCATACAAGGCTTAGCACTATAAGTAAATACTTAGGACTTATATCTTTTTTTGCTTTCATCTCTAATTTCATAATTTATCCCATATTTCCTCATGTTCTCTAAAGCTGTAATATATTCCATCACCTATAACAATATGATCTAAAAGGTCAACCCCAAGACTATCTCCTAATTTCTTTAACTTAGCAGTAACAAGAATATCCATATCACTTGGATTAGGATTTCCTGAGGGGTGATTATGAATTAATACAACATATCTGGCATTTACCTTTAACGCCTGATGAAATATTTCTCTGGCAGAAACTATAGATCTGTCTATACTTCCTTCTGAGATAAGAATCTTATGTATATAGTCCATGGCTGAATTAAGAAATACTGCATACACTCTTTCCTTGCCCAGATATCTGACCTGTTCCATAAAATAGTCAGCTATATCACTGGAAGAATGAAGTCCCCGGCTTTCCCTTACACCTTCAGAAGTAATTCTCTTTGATATTTCTGTTATTGCTATAATCTGACAAGCCTTAGTCCTGCCTACTCCAGGTATTTCCATAAGATTATATACATCTCTGAAATTAAGTCCTCTCAGGCCCTTATACACCGGATGGCTATTAAGTATAAGCTGTGACAAGGTTATAACATTCATATCCCTGGTACCACTTCTTAGTATAATGGCAAGGAGCTCTGCATCTGAGAGCTTATCCGGACCATATTCAATAAGCTTTTCAACAGGCTTTTCAGATGCCGCCATATCACTGATTTTAAGATTGTTATTATTTTTCATATTGCCTCCTTTTTGTGTCGAGATTTATGCCTCATATCGCGCAAAAAAAGGAGTTTTATGACATTTAGCCATAACTAATTAATACTACCATACAATCAGGTTTTTTTCTATTATTTTTTGAAGTGACATCATTATTCCAAGCTTTGCATGAGGATATGTAAGTCCTCCCTGGAAATATACCGCATAAGGCTCCTTCATAGGAGCATCAGCAGAAAGCTCAATAGATGCACCTGAAACAAATGCACCTGCAGCCATAATCACATCAGTATCATAACCAGGCATGGCCCATGGAATAGGCTTAACAAAGCTGTCAACTGGAGCGGCTGACTGTATGCCTTCACAAAATGCTTCAATAAGCTCAGGGCTTCCAAGCTCAACAGCCTCTATAATATCATAACGTTCTTCATTGGCATCAGGAATAGCTCTGAAGCCAAGTCCTTCATATACATTTGCAGCAAAAATCGCTCCCTTAAGAGCATTTGCAGTAACTGTAGGTGCCATAAATAAACCTTGGGCAAACTGGGCCGTTACCCCAAGAGACGCTCCTACTTCCTTTCCAATACCTGGAGTAATAAGTCTTGCTGCACAGCTTTCTATACATTCCTTTGTTCCACAAATATAGCCACCAATAGGAGCAATGCCACCACCTATATTTTTAATAAGGGAGCCTACAACCATATCAGCACCAACATCAGATGGCTCAACGGTTTCAACAAACTCACCATAACAGTTATCAACCATTATACATACATCTGGTTTAATGCTCTTTATAAAGCTGATTGCCTCTCCAATAGCCTCTACCGAAAGAGATGGTCTAGTATCATAGCCCTTGGATCTTTGGATTTCAACGAGCTTAACATTATCATTTAAAGCCATCTTTATACCATCAAAATCCCATGAACCATCTTCCTTAAGATCAACCTGGTCATAGGTTATTCCAAACTCTGCAAGGCAACCCTTTTCAGGTCTTATCCCTATCACTCCCTGAAGTGTATCATATACAGGTCCTGCAACAGAAAGCATCTGATCACCTGGGCGAAGAATTGCGGATAA
Organism: Eubacterium sp.; assembly: GCA_024696635.1. GTDB lineage: Bacteria > Bacillota > Clostridia > Lachnospirales > Lachnospiraceae > Eubacterium_Q. Next base: position 2,882 of record JAILGP010000187.1, read on the forward strand.
AGCAATTGTAAGAGCATGAGTTCCACATGTAATCTGCTGCCTTACAAGAGCATCCTCTGTATGAAATATTTCAGCGTATATTCTTTCCAGAGTATCTCGACCTGAATCGTTATATCCATAACCGGTTGTTCCTCTTAAGTGTTCTTCTGCCAGTCTACAATTAGCCATAGCATGTTGAACCTTAAGCTGATTATATTCCGCAATTTTATCAATTTTTTCAAAACGGCTTTTAAGCTTAGCTTCAATATCAGAAGCATAGTCATACACCCTTTCTGATATTCCACATTCCATATAAAACTTTTTAAATTCGTCCATGATATACTTCCTATTTATTTAATACTATTTTTTATAAATTCAACTATTTCTTCATCAGTCATCTGGTCCTTATCAAGCCATATAACATCCTTTTCTCTCCGGAACCAGGTAAGCTGTCTTTTGGCAAAATGTCTTGTATTAAGCTTTATTTGATTAAATGCATTTTCAAGAGCCTGATCATATTCTGATGAACCTATATAGTAGCCATTATTTTCACATAAATCAAGTGCAGCATAAATTTCTTTATATCCAATAGCTTGCATTGAAGTAAGATGGGAGCCATATCCCATAGATCGAAGACTGGTAACCTCTTCAACAAGGCCAGCCTCCTTCATTATATCTACCCTTTGGTCAATTCTTTTATAAAGTCTATCCCTATCCATGGTTAGAACAAAATATCTGCTGTCAAAGGCTGGCTTTTTCTGTCTTTCCTCCTGATTATGCTTTGATATTGGTTCCTTGTGAAAATGATAATACTCTAAGGCTCTGATTACCTTACGAACATTATTTTCGTGGATCATTTCAGCACTTACAGGATCAATCTGTTTCAGCCTTTCGTGAAGAGCACTGGCTCCATATTTTTTTGCATCATCCTCAAGCCGGGCTCTATAATCACTTTTTTCTAATTGTTCATCCCCAAAACTGATATCATACAAAAGCGCCTGTATATAAAAGCCCGTTCCTCCAACAAGTATTGGCATATGACCTCTTGAAGCAATTTCAGAAACAAGTCTCATGGCTTCTTTCTTAAATACAGTTACATCAAATGAAAAATCAGGCTCATATAAATCAATTAAATGATGGGGAACCCCCTGCATTTCTTCCTTGGTAACCTTTGCACTTCCAATATTCAGATACTTATAAACCTGAGCCGAGTCCGCAGAAATTATCTCTCCATTCAGTTCCTTACTGATTTGAATGGAGAGATCTGTTTTCCCTACTGCAGTCGGACCGGTTAAAACGATCAATTTCTGCATATTTTATTCCACTATCCTCTTAAATTTCTTGTCCACTTCATCCTTAGTCATTCTGATAAGGGTTGGTCTTCCATGAGGACAAGTATATGGGTCCTTAAGTTTCATTAATTGTTCTATAAGCATTCCGGCTTCATATTCTGAAATAACCTGATTACCCTTTATAGCCGCTTTACATCCCATACTTGCAAGTTTTCTAATAAATATATCTTCAGTAACATTTTTAATATCATCAGCAAGATAAGCAACCAGCTCCATAAAGACTTCTCTCCCATCCAGACCGATCAAATTAGCCGGAAGTCCAGAAAGCTTTATATCGTTACCTCCAAAATCTTCAATTACGAAGCCATATTTACTGAGATATTCCACATTTTCTATAGCAGCCTGTTTTTCAATACTAGATAAACTGATAATAATTGATGGATATATATTCTGCGATAATATGGTTCTACTTTCGAATTCAGCCTTAAATCTTTCAAAGTTTACCTTTTCATGAGCAGCATGCTGATCCATAAAGTATATAGCCCCATCATATTCAGTAATCCAGTAGGTGTTAAAAATCTGTCCTATTATCTTATGATGCCCCTTAGCTTCCTCAGAGAGAAATCTTGATTCAGTCATTTCTAACTGTTCATAGCTTCCTTTGGGAAGAACACCTGGAAGAACACCCGGAAGATCACCTGGAAGAACATTAGTATCATTTCCATTACCCGAATCAATTGAAGTATTTGAAGTATTTAATTGATTTAAAACATCTATATTATCTGACTTATCTATATTATTTGACTTATCTATATTATCTGAAACTTCTATATTATCTGAGCTATTATTGTCAGGCGTTATTACATT
>JAILGP010000049.1 GCA_024696635.1 Eubacterium sp.
CGCCATAGTGCTCTTGGTTACAAGACACCACAACAGGTTGAAGATGAGGTTCTTGCAGCTTAAAAAGTAATTCTCTCTGTATGCTTCATGCAGATAGAGAAATGTTCAACTTTTTGTGTCTAAAGTATTGACATAGGTCCACGCAATTACCTAATTGTGATTAAAAAGACTCTAAATAATCTTTTAACGAACCAGCTATTTTTTTAGGTTCATCCTCCAAAACAGTTTCATAAATAGTTCCCGTCTCATCCTGCCATATAACAATATGATCAATACATAAATCTTCCACCACATACAAATCTTTTTTTATAGAAGCATGTTTTTTACGAAATTTCTCGGTTACTTCGATAACACTAAGTCTTTCAGAATCAATAATTCCTGTGAATTCATGACCATTTGCAGACGTAATAGCATATTTTTTCATATTCTCTTATCAAAAAACAACCTAATCATCATGTAAATTTTTCTTTTCTAAAACAAGTCCTAATGCTTTGTCAATCCCCTTATTTCATACCAGCCCTCACAACTCCGGGCATATATCAATATAAGGGTAGTTCCCTATATTTTTCTCTATTACACGCCTAACCAAGTTAAACCATTTGTCGCATTCATTTAGAATGATGGCGTCGCCTGATGCAATCAGGGGTTTATGTTTGAGTTCGTAATCCACCGGGTCTTCCACCAGGACTTCTACTTCAAGGTCAAGCTCTTTTGCATGTTGGTAGATTTTCTCCTTTAGTCTGCCTGAGTTTGAGACTGGTTTATCCAGATATATAACAGACTTTCCTGCCTTCTCTTCTTTCAGTGTGGCAAGCAGGGCATTTACGGCCATACCGGTTTCTGGGATCAGTCTGTAAGTTCCTCTTAGTCCTGCCAGGTCTCTTATGGTCCCATCCATGCACCTAAAAAGCATGGAATCTGAAAATGCTATCTCCAGCCCAATTATCACATTGAAGCCATCTATGTATATAGTCTTGTCCTCTATACTTTTAACTTCTCGGCTGAGTCTGGATAAGATTTCTTCTTTGGGGGAGATTGTTCTGGCAAGTGCAAGCCTTTGCATCCGTCATTTTATTCTCCTAACTCATCCAATCCCACCAATTTCTCGCTAAACGCATAAAGTCTCTTGGCTAGAGCCTTGTCCTTGGAAAGCTTTGAGGATTTGGCTATTTTACATTTGTAGAAGTAGCCGCCTGTTATCTTTCTTACGGATTCGTCGCTTGCCAGGAATATGGCAGTTCTTGCTCCGTCCTCCGGTGATTGGAAGAAGGGTTTAAGCATGCCGGTTAGGGTTTTTCCAAATCCAGTATCACGGTCTATTCCTATGTTAGTTGCAACCGCTCCCGGATGGCAACAGTTGACACTGATTCTTCTGGACTTTAGTCTTCGGGCCAGTTCCCTGGTGAAGAGTACATTTGCAAGCTTGCTCTGGGAGTAAGCCTTTATGACATTGAAGCCCTTGGTAAGATTGATATCATCAAAATATATTTTTCCGCTTTTGTGAGCCCCGGAGGCTACATTTACAATTCTCGAGCCTGAAGGCATCATATCAAGAAGAAGGTTTGTAAGAAGGAAATGTCCTATATGGTTCACTCCGAACTGTTTCTCTAGACCTTCCTTAGTTTCCTGACGGTCAAGGGATATGAAGCCTGCATTATTTACCAGGATATCAAGATGAGTATATCTTTCCCGGAACTTAGCTACGAATTCCCTGATTGAAGTATAGTCCCCAAGATCACACAGGATAAGGTCCAGACTGCGATTCTTTTTTTCCATGAGTTTATCATATGCCGCCTGACCTCTTTCCTGACTTCTGCAAAGCATGACCACCTTAGCTCCCATATCTGAGAGAGCAGCCACTGTAGCCATACCCATACCGGAATTAGCACCTGTAACTATCGCTATTTTTCCATTTAAATCCGCCATATGTGAACCCCTTTACATCTAATAATCAATATGACATATGCAGCCAAAATACATCTACACCTATAGAAAAGTATCCCATCCTGACTACAACCACTTCAAAAGCATCCCATCCTGACTACAACCACTTCAAAAATAATACCACTCTACTGATCAATATAATCAAAAACAGGATCATATATAATATTATTATTTCTATCATTCATACAATTTACAAATGCATTAATCTGATCTGGGCCATAAAGCTGCAGAACAACTGATGCCTCTTCCTGTTTATTAAGAATTTCGGAATTTATAACATTTAATATGAGCTGTATTTTTCCTAATTCCGATAGCTTTCTTTCACATCCTGCTTCATAGTTACTACATATGTTATCCAGGAAGTCTTTATCAATAATCTCAAATGGGAACTTATATATAGCACTTTCCTTATCTATTTCTTCTGCCTTTTCTGGATCCATATAGTCATCAGCCTTACAACATATTATTTGGCCATTTTTCTTTGTTATCATATAGAATTTTGAATTTAGATATTCTAATGCCGCATCCTTTGTAGCGAAGCGTACTATTGTTCCATTATTTTTATATACATCCTCCATAAGCTTAGGAAGTATATTAGAATCATTCTTATCTTCTTTATAAATCTCTAATTTATCATTATATTTTACCGCATAATAATATTCTTTTTCAGGATCGTATGTCAGCTTTCTATCTTTGGAAATATATGATTTAGGCCATATTGGATAACCGCATACAATTTTCTGAAGCCCTGCATTCCCCTCTTCATCAACATTTTCCATATAATTGCAAACATAATCCTGGTCAAAATCCACAAAGCATGTCCTATCTATATAAGGTGTGCCTTTTTGAATTATCCTATCAATCAGCCTGCCATCTATCTCACGAAGATATCTTACAGAGTAAGCTAAAGCAGTAACTCTGGACCAGTGATCACTCAATATTTTAATTGTATTATCCATCTCTTTTTTCAGAATATTCTCAACCTCATCCCAGATTTTTTCTTTTCTGGATTCAGGAAGAATATTCTCTTTTATAATTCCATTTGAACCACTAATAAAGCCATCTGGAACAACCGAAATAAAGTCCTTGAAACCATAGGCACATACGTAATCATAAGCAAGTTTTGTGGCTTTTTTAAGATCATCAGAAGCACCTACATTTATAGCCTCAATGATTTCATTCTTATAAGTTTCATCATCAGTAGCCATCTTCCTAGCATATATGATTTCAGCAGCTCTTCCCGCAAGAGATATACGAATATGATTTATGAAATCAAGCGCCGTTTCCAGTTTGACACTTGACATGGCAAATCCATCAAAACGGCCTCTTGATACAACTGTCATAAACTCAACATTTCGACCAGTGAGCTTCTGCATTACTGCATGTCCAGCCTCATGGAAACAGGTTCTTATAATATCCTCTGATTCCTCCCTCTTCTCTCCATAATTGATTTCCTGTAATCTATCCAGAAGATAATCAAGGGTAACATCCCTTTTTATATCAAATTTATCCTGTTTTTCATAAACAAGCTCGGCAATAGATTCGTTGATAAATGTTTCTATCTCAGAATAATTATCCTGATAACCAAACATATGACGGACAAGAACATTTGCATATTCTCCTGGAATACTAAGCCCCTTCTTATCAAAAAGCATTCCTAAGAACTTACATCTTTCATATCCTGAAGGTCTTTCAAATACTATCTTCTCGCTAAATCTTCTGATAATAGCATCATCTATATATTCAAGAGGATAATTAGTAGCACCTACAACATATACACCAGTATTATCCTTACCAACACCATCCATTTCCTGAAGGAACTTCTCAAGAATCATCTCTGCCATTCCTCCACTAAATATTTTTCTGGACTTTGCTATGGCATCAAATTCATCAATAAAGATAATACAAGGTTTCTGTCTTCTAGCAGCCTCAAATATATTATCTAATTCAGAGATACCATTTCCGCCAAGAAAATCCGAACCCACTGTAGATATAAAGGAAGCCCCTGACTCAAAAGCCATAGCTTTGGCCAGCATAGTCTTACCCATACCAGGCTCACCATACATAAGTATACCTTTTAAGAGCTTCACCCCGGCATTTATGTATCTCTCAGGATATCTGATATTATCTATACATCTTTTGGCAACTTCCACGGCCTTTTCATTTCCAAATATATCCTTTAAGTAAACAGCCTTCTTATCGTTAAGCAGATATCTCTTATTAAGAGCCCTTTCTCTGGCAGACTCGATAGTAGCCTTTTTAAGGTCAATATTTGTATATATTATATTCATGTGGCCACTTGATGACTTATACTCCATCTTCCTGATAGAGGTTAAACACCTTTCAGCCTTAGCAAGCTTATTATAGGCCCTAATAAAATAAACCCTCTTTATATCCTCCAGAATGCATATCTGCTTCTTACGAATATCAGGCATAGTATCCACCTGGATAAATGCATTAACATTCTTTTCTATCAGAGTCTTTTTATTCTCCTTTGAAAGGCCCCTATCTACAAAGAAAATTGGAACCTCATTTTTCTTTTCTAATAGGTATTCCAGGCATTCATATATCTTTATATCATTAGCACTAGTATCTTTTGATTTGAATATATCTATAATATAAGCATCATAAGAATTGTCACTATTAGGATTATTGTCCTGGCTTTTTTCTTTAAATGTCTCGTAATCCTTTACTATTTCAACATTTACCTTATCTTCAATATATTTAAATGCTGTCTTTGTGTCATCTCCATAATACAAAGCCTTTCTTCCCGAAGGCATGATCAGATATCGCTTTGCCTCCTCAGAGATGCTTGCTTCATCTAAGGATACTTCAATACTATTAAATGACTTTATACTCTTATTCTTATCAACAATGTCCATAGCAGCATCATTAAAAAGATCAACTACCAGGCTCTTTGTCTTGGCTGATACATTTCTAGCATCAATATTTCCACCCTTACTAAGTATATAAAACTTAGACATAAGGTCCGGATCATAGGAAATTGTTTTGAGATTATAATTCCTTTTACTAACTCTCTTGCAGGTGTCTTTAAATGACATTTTCACCAGATCTGAAAGGGCATCCGCCTGCAAATAATTAAAGACTATAATATTAGATGAAGCAAATCTGGAAAGAAGCTCTGGCGCAAATCCCGAGCTTTGAAGCCCATCAACAACAGTAGAATCTGGAAGTGCAGTAAGATTAGAATACCTATTATCCATATAGATATCCTTGCCCTCATTTGTTGTAAATATAAGGATTGTCTGACTAAAGGAAACCTGCTTTTCTAAATATTTATCCGTGAGAATAGCGCCCTCTAATATGCTGAGGAACAGAAGCCTTACCTCCGCAGACGCCTTCTCTATCTCATCTATAAGGAGTATGGACCTGGGATTCCTGTCAACAAAACCAGTAAGAGCGCCTTCCTGAGCCGCCTTCCAGGTTTTTTCAAATCCAACCAGACCTTGCGTTGCATTTGCCGATCCAGAATATGCACTCATATCAAATCTTTTATATTTGTAACCCTCTGGCCCAAGGATTTTAGCAAACTGTTCAGCCAGATATGTCTTACCAACTCCTGGAGGTCCAGCAAAAAGGTATACAGCCTCCGGTTTTCCCGCAAAATGACCTGCTGTAAGGGAACGGCAATATCCTTTTACAAATTTATCAATAGCCATATCCTGACCTATGATCTTGGCTTTTAATTCATTTGTCATCTTATTCTGAATCTCGATTGAATCCTGGAGATTTCCTCTGTAACTCAGATTGTCATTAATAAAATTCCAAAGCTCATTACCAACTGAGTCATTCTTATCCTTAATCGATAATAATATTGACTTAAAGGATCTATTCATCATAATTGAAATTACACTTATAGAATCAAATCCTTGTTCATCAAATACTTCATCTAAATTAGAAAAATTTATTTCTTTAATTACTTCATCGTAATATTCATTTTCCCCATCATAATACGATTCATAAAATGTTTCCGATAAGGTTCTCTTGCTAAGACTTGTCTTGGAATAATCCCACTCATCAAACATTTTTCCTAGAGCCTTGAAACGAAAATCAAAATCTACCAGTTTATTAAATATACCCCCTTCTTCCTTTATCAAAGACTGGATCGAAGAATTTAATTCTTTCTGAAGCCATGACGCCGTATCTGAAAAATCATCTCTAATCCCCTGATCTTTCGTTTTCTCTATATTATATTCAATACGACATACTAATCTGCAGATAGAATGAAACATCTCACACACATTTATCGGTCTAAAATCCTCATCCCCAAC
>JAILGP010000115.1 GCA_024696635.1 Eubacterium sp.
AATTAATATTTATAAATTAATATTTATTATTCTTTGGTTCCATGACTTGCAAAGAAATCAAGCGCCTTCTGGAAGTAATCATTATCATCTGTAGGAAGATATGTAGAGTTTGCAACTTCTATCTTCATAGGCTCTGCCTTCTTACCAGCCTCTAATACCTTATCTCCTATCTTGATTTCGCTTCCGTTCTTCTGAACCTGGAAGGTAACACGGAAATGAGCATTAGTATTAGTAATCATTCCATCACTATCAGCACTTTCAAATGTAACAGTTGTCTTATAGCCATCAACAAATACATTATAAGTACCATTTCCTAAATCATCTGTAAATACTTTTTCATAAGTCCATGATGGTCCATCACATGTTCCATTCATAGCTGATTCATAAGTAATACCTTTATTTCCTGGTATTGTACTTGCCTTAACAGCATTCACAACTGAATTGTAATTTGTTGTATCAAAGTTACTCTGTAAATATTGTGTAATAGGATACTTAACTGATCCAGGGAGTATAAAGTACGCTCCTACGACAATACCACAAAAAATTAGAATTCCCACAATTATACGCACGATTTTGTTTGCCATAATTCTTCACTCCTTTTATTATTTAGCAAAATAAAGCTCAACCTGATTAAAATATTTTTTATTTAAAATACTTCTAATTTAAAATATTTCTTTATTTAAAAGATTTCTTTATTTAAAAGATTTCTTTTTCTAAAAGATTTCTTTATCTAAAATATTTCTTTTTCAAGCTGATATATATAGCTTTCAATCAGCTGCATGCGCTTAGTGAACTCAGTTCTTGCAGTTTCTGTTTTACAGCATCTGATTAAAGGTTTATATTTTCTATAACAATCCTTTATCCTATAATAGGCTCTCTTATAACTTGCATCATCCATACCAGCAGTTATCATACAATCACGCATAATACCAACAGCCCCGATTTCATCAAGAAAATCTGAATCCATTACAATCTTACATTCAATCGAAAGATCCTTATCAGTTTCCTTATCTGGGCAAATCATGATGATTTCTCCGACCTTTACAATAAGCTCCGGATCAACACCAATACTGTCAAGATACTCTACTGCAATCTCAGCACTAACTTCATTTGGAGGTTGATTTGTTGCTTTTGCCTGTTCACAACCAACATCATGCAAAAGCGCTGCCAATACAATAACATCCAAATCACCCCCAAGTTTAGCCTGTAACCTTATCGCCCATCTGTAAACGCGCATTGTATGGTCATAGCTATTCCTGAAGGTTGTCTTATCAGCCCCACTATTTTCAGAAGCTGTCTGCTTGACAAATTCTATTACTTCTGAATAATCCATCCTTGCTAACCCCTAATATTCTTTATAAATAGGAATAAGTAAATTAACTCATTCATAATTATTCATACTAACATTTTCTATACTATTAACTAATGCCTTACCAAAGGCTTTAATTTGTATTGTTTTTAAGCTTTTTTCCTCAAAAAAAGAATAAAACTTTTATGAACAACACTATAATGATAACACTTTCCTTTAGATAATTCCACTAGATAATTCCATTTTTTTAAACCGTGCGGTTGGCTTTGCAAAGATCCAACGAGCGTAACCTTGGCAGTTAACTCAACTCAGGCGACCTCACGGCGCCCAGAGAGGTTCTACTTAGTGCTGCTTTGTTCCCAACCTGACACGGTTCGCAGATTCCTGTCGCGTAAGACCTGAATTTTCAACATCACTTACCAAGGGCAGCCTCGCTAGAAACAGTTCGAGGCCAACCAACACCCCTGCTATAGCGGATTGCAGGTTCAGGGCACCGCTAGCTCCCCGGCTGCACGGAAATTTTATATCAATTTTAAGGCTTGAAACCTAATAATATTATTTACAAATAGCTTCAAAAGCATTTATAAACTGTGTTTATAATCTTTATCAACTATTCATAAGATAAATTATGTAAAGTAGTTCCAACTAAATAAGTATACGAAACCAAAGCAATTTCGTCAAGTAATGGTTTTTATAAAGATACTGCAATTTATTACAATATTTTTATTATTTTTTTCTAATAAATCCCTCTTTTAGCCAATTAAATAGAGCTAAATCAGCAATTCATTTCACTTATGAGCATTTATCATATAAGAGGATTTATCTGCATAAAGACTTTAAACAATGGGACCAGAAAGCCTTTTGATGTTCTTTTCTTTATTATATTTATTCTTCCTGCTCCTCTTGTTCTTTCTTTTTTGCTTCTTCTTTTTCTTTCTTTAATCTGCTTCTCAGATTTTTGAAAAATTCAGTAAGCATATTTGAGCATTCTTCCTGACAGACCCCCCTTATTATCTTAACTCTATGATTAAAGCCCTCCATATCAAGAAGATTTATCACTGAACCAGCGCATCCAGCCTTAGGATTCATGCAGCCTATTATTACTTCAGGTATTCTGGCCTGGACAATAGCACCTGAACACATTTGACAGGGTTCCAGAGTAACATACATTTTACAGTCCTCAAGTCTCCAGTCTCCAGCAATCTTAGAGGCTTTCCTTATGGCTATAAGCTCTGCATGAGCCAGACTTTGATGATCCTTATTTCTTCTATTATAGCCTCTTGCTATTACCTTTCCATCCCTTACTATAACGCATCCAATGGGAACATCCCCATTTTCTGCCGCTTTGCGGGCCAAACGGATAGCCTGTCGCATGAATTTTTCATCTTCTGTATACTTCATCATTAACCTTATTTTATCTAATATTAAAATCCCTGAAGCTTGTTGCTGAACCTTGCAAATTCTTCTAATGTCAGTGCTTCTCCCCTTATTCTCTCATCATAACCAAGATCTCTTAAAGCCTGCTCCAGTTCTTCTCTCTTATAATCCAGCCCATCATAATTCTTTACTGCATTAACAAGGGTCTTTCTTCTCTGGTTAAAGGCAGCTCTTATGAGACTGAACATATGCTTTTCATCTTTTACATCCACAGGTGGCTCTTTCAGAATGCTAAGCCTTATTACAGCCGACCCGACATTAGGTCTTGGCATAAAACAGTTTGGCGGTACATTTGCCGCAAGATAAGGCTCAGAATAATACTGAACCGCAAGAGAAAGAGCTCCATAATCCTTGCTTCCAGGCCCTGCCTGCATACGTTCCGCCACTTCCTTCTGTATCATAACCGTTATTGTATCTGCAGGAACCCTGGATTCCAGAAGGCTCATGATAATAGGAGTGGTTATATAATATGGTAAATTAGCAACTATACTAAAGGGATTACCATCAAATATGGCCCCAATATCCTGTTTCATAATATCGCCATTTATTACCTGGACATTATCATATTGGGCAAGAGTTTTTTCCAATATAGGAATAAGCTTGTTGTCAATCTCCACAGCCACCACCCTTCCTGCATTTTCAGCAAGATGCTGGGTAAGTGTACCTATACCAGGACCAATCTCTAGAACATTGCTGTCCTTATTAATATTAGATGCCTTTATTATTTTATCGATTACATAATCATCTATCAAAAAATTCTGACCAAATCTTTTTTGAAATGTAAAATTATTCTCCTGTATAACCCTTATGGTTTCTTTGGGGTTACTCAGCATTTTTTCTCTATCCATCAATTATTTCCAATCCAGTTAAATCGTATTTGCTTATATCTATTTATTTTTAAATTTTTTATGGCTCTTTTCCAACCACACTTCAAGAGATTAGTCCCTCTTATCAAGCGGAATAAATTCTCTTTCTTTCATAATACTCATATAAGCAGGTCGAATTATCTTATCAACATTTATAAGTTCCTCAATTCTATGAGCTGACCAGCCTACTATTCTGGCCACTGCGAAAAGCGGCGTATAAAGTTCCATAGGAATTCCAAGCATGCTATATACAAATCCACTATAAAAGTCTACATTTGCACTGACGCCCTTATAAATACGTCTCTTCTCTGCAATAACCTCCGGAGCAATCTTCTCAATATTTGAATAAAGCTCATACTCCTTTTCCATTCCCTTTTCAACAGCAAGCCTTTCAACAAACTGTTTGAATACTCTTGCTCTCGGATCAGAAACTGCATAAATAGCATGCCCCATACCATAAATAAGGCCAGCTTTGTCAAATGCTTTCTTATCCACAATCTTAGCAAGATAATCACGAAGAGCGTCTGTATCATTATAATCAGGAACATGCGCCCTGATGTCCTCCATCATCTGCATTACCTTTATATTTGCACCACCATGCTTAGGTCCCTTCAATGATGAAAGAGCCGCCGCTATTACAGAATAAGTATCTGATCCTGCAGAGGAAACAACTCTTGTTGTAAATGTAGAGTTATTACCACCGCCATGCTCCATATGAAGCACAAGGGCAGCATCGAGAACCTGGGCCTCAAGCTCAGTATACTGCTTATCGGGACGCAGCATTCTAAGGAAATTTTCTGCCGTACTTAAGTTCTTGTCCGGACGATGTATATACATACTCTCGTCTCTCTCATAATGATTATATGCACAGTATCCGTATGTTGCCAGCATAGGGAATTCACTAATAAGTGCCATACACTGACGAAGTACATTAGGAATAGAAAGATCCGAAACATCAAAATCGTCATATGAAGCAAGCGTCAGCACTGATTTTGTCATAACATTCATTATATCCTTGGTAGGAGCCTTCATGATTACGTCTCTTGTGAAGTTGGTAGGCAGACGATTCAACTTACCAAGCACCTTCTTGAATTCCATTAACTCGTCAGCATCAGGAAGCTCACCAAAAAGCAGGAGATATGCCACTTCTTCGAAACCAAATCTCTTAAAGCCAAAATCCTCAACCAGGTCAATAACATTGTATCCACGATACCAAAGTTCACCATCCACATGTACTTCCTTACCATCGACCATTTTGGAAGATACTATCTTGGATATATTAGTAACTCCAGTAAGAACACCATGTCCATTTATATCACGAAGACCAAGCTTAACTCCATACTCATCATATATTTTCCTATCGACTCCATCCACACCTCTACAGAGTTCTTCACCCTTTTCCATGTAGGCTAACACTTCATGCTTATTCATATCACGTAATCCTCCTATTTATTATTCCTCCACCTAAACAATAGTCTCCATCATATATAACAAGGCTCTGACCAGGTGCCGGTGCCCTAACCGCAGAATCAAAGATCATAGTTGCATTTCCATCTCTTCCTATAGTAATCTGGCCTGGCATATCCACAGCCCTATATCTTATTTTAGCTGTTACATCAAGCTTTATCTGATCCTTATCTCCAAATGCCTTATCTCCACTGATAAGATTAAATCCATGAGCCTGAACCACATTAGTAAAAAGAGCATCATTATAACCCAGAGTTACCACATTTTCATCTGGATTTATGTCAACCACATAAAGAGGCTGGTCTGCAGCTATACCAAGTCCTCTTCTCTGACCAATAGTATAATGATAATATCCCTTATGTTTTCCTCTGATACTGCCAGCTGTATCAAGAAAATCTCCCTGCCCCACAGGCTGAATATCATCCTGACGTTCAATAAATCCTGCATAATCTCCATCAGGAATAAAACATATATCCTGACTTTCAGACTTATGAGCAACAGGAAGGTCCTCCCTATCTGCTATTTCTCTTATCTGTTCCTTTTCATATTCTCCATCAGGAAACTCCAGCATAGAAAGCTGTTCCTGATTAAGAAAATATAGTACATAGGTCTGATCCTTCTTACTATCCTTTGCTCTCATAAGCTTATATTCGTTAGCCTCTTCATCATAGATTATTCTGGCATAATGGCCTGTAACAACCTTCTGGCAGTCATGCTCCCTTGCATAATCTATAAGGCGACCAAATTTCATATATTTATTACAATCTATACATGGATTAGGCGTCTGTCCCTGCATATAGGTCTCTATAAATCTATCAATAACCTCTTCTTTAAAAAATTCCTGATAGTTAATGGTAGCAAATTCCATGCCAAGATATGAGGCAACGATTCTGGCATCCTCCACATCATCAATTGTACAACAGGTTTTAGTGCCCCCAACAATACACTCTGTCTCCCCATGCAGCAGCATGGTTACTCCCAATGGCTTATATCCTTTTTCTTTCATTAAATATGCCGCAACGGAACTGTCAACTCCGCCGCTCATTGCTATCAGCGCTTTCTTCACTTTTAGTTACTTCCTATTTTATATATTACTTTTATATATTACTTTTATATATTACTTTTAATCTTTACTTTTCAATATTACTGTTAAAAAATTGCTATCAAATATATCTTCAAATACTACTTTCAAATATATTTTAATAATTACTGTTAAAATAAACTTTCTAATATCGCTTTCAAATATACTTCAAATTACTATTCTTAATATATTCATATTCAGAATATTGGAAATTAATTACAACTTTCTAATAATAGCAAAACTTTGCTTCAGTCTGGAATCAAACTGACTATAAAATGCCACATTTTTATCATAAGAATCCATATACATGACACTGAGAACTGATTTCATAACCTCTCTTATTCTGTCTTCTGCTTCCTGACTTAGTTCCTCAAGCTTATCCTGACGATATTGTTCCAGATCAAAATCCTGTTCTTCTTTATCACCAACTATAGAGGCGTACTCCCTGAGTTCCTTTTCCTCAAGTCCTCTTATTCTTTCCATCTCATAGCCGGACATCTCATTTATCTCAGAAACTTTCTTTCTCTCATACTTAAGAAAGCCCCTCCATTTAATTATAAATGCATCGTTCTGAGCCAGGTCATCAATTCCCAGCCAGTCCCTTATGGTCACTGGAGTTCTGTTTTCACATATACATTGCTGGGTCTGAAGTATATAGTCGAAGCCCTTATCCTTATATAGCCTCCCCAGTGGAAATAATCGGCATATACCTGGTCTATAATTATGGATACTACATCTGTCATCCATGAGAAATTTACAGCCCTGATCCATCTTAAGATGAGGCATAGCCAGTCCATCTATCATAGATATTTCTATCTGCCCGCCCACCAGCATATCATCAAAGCTTAGACCTGTTCCCAGAGTAAGCTCATATACATCATAGGGGGTCAGAACTATGGAATCTCCCATATCAGATTTACAGCAATAGCTGCATCCCCTGCATCCATCAGTCCCAAGAAGAGCCTGATCATCAGGTCCATAGACTTTTCCATCAGATATATCTTTTAAATCCTCATAACGAAGCATATTTCAAATCCTCAACAATCATTTGATACCATGAAGTCCCAGACATTATGAATAGCTAAGACTCCAACATTACTATTATAAAGTGAAAATGCAAATCTATGCAAGACCTAATGTCATAGCTCAAAACAAGTAAGGCGTCAAAAAAGGACATACACTTAGTTTATGTATGTCCCTCTGGTAAATCCCACCCAAAACAAATATTCAGATATCCATTTTCAAACTTTGCTCCTACTATTTCTTTATCTGTGAATTCAATCTGTAATACTGTAATTTACTTCCATCTGTCAACCATAATTTACTCTTTACTCTTATATTCTGATAGCTTCTTAGTATATATATCAGCTTTCCTTGTCATGATCAATCGGTCAATGATCAGGGAAATGATATATAATATTATAACTATACTAAAAAATACTATCCATACGCCTAAGGATCCATTTCCCTTAAATAAACCCATCATGTAAAACATTAGTATTTCAACAGGAATAAAAAGTATATAAAAGCATGTCAGCGAAAACATAAAGCCCTTCTTTTCAATCCACCTATTTCTGAAGCATATTGTAAAAGAAAGAGAGCCCCAAACACATATAATAAAAAGCTTTATTAAAAATAAAGTACTGACTGTTTCATTTCCTGAAAGAATCAAAACCACTATCAGACATACCATAAGCCATGAGAAGCTATATGCAGTTCCATCTCTTAATCCCTTTAGTAGATTCTTTATTTTATCCATTCTTTATCACCCCTCAATATTAAGCAATGCTTTTAGTTCGCCTGCATACCTTCTGGAAATCACTACATTTTCATTATTTTCAAGTGTTGCGATTATATTTCTGTTTATCTCTGGTTTCAATCTTATAACCTTATTCAAATGTATTATGGTATTCTTAGAGCATCTGAAAAAATCCCTCTTATCCAGCATATCCTCCAGTTCATAGAGCCTCTTATCAGTTATGAGTACTCTTTTTTCTGTATAGATAAATGTTTTCTTATCCACCGATTCTATGTAAAGGATTGCATCAAGCCTTATATTTAGCATTTCTCCATTTTCCACTGCAGAAATGTAGGAAGTGAATCTTTTTATATGCCTCTCCAATCTCGATACCTGATCAGTAATATCATGACAATGTATTTCAACAAATATATTATTTTCTTCCTGATCTTTTTTTACATCAATTCTCAACTTGTTTTCTCGCCTTTCTTATTTCAACTGCAAGGCATATACATACTATAATCTGAGATATTATCATAAAACCTATAGTAGAAATCCTTCCAAAGAGATAGAAAAATAATATCGTTCCAATAGTTTCAACTACAGCCATAACTGTATAAGTCCTGCTATCATAAATCCAGCCAAAAGGAAGCAAATGCGCTCCAAAAACCACCCCGTAAAGCATTAACATACTTTGAGGACTTTTATTAAATGCCCACATTACTATCACCAGATAAAGCATCTGATTCATGGTGCATAAAAAACCAAGTTTATTAATTGGGTTATCAGTCTTTTTAAATATATCAACCTTAATCACTTTTGAAAAGATAAATGCAAGAGGCATCAGAAAACAAGAACATAAAAATGTATACATATTTATCGCCATTATATCCTTCTTCATAAACTGAACAAGAGCTATAAGTGTCCATATAACTACAGATGCCATCATAAAGGGCAGGCCCTTCTTTTGCATTTTCTGCGCATCCCATTTTAATTCATTTAATTTATCTGTACATTCCTTTAAATAAATAGTGTCCATACTTAGACCTCCTTTTTTCTTTGTATGGACACATCTTATACTTTGTTTAGTTTTATAACAATATCCAGACTACCAAGCGGTACAAAAGTATATACTAAGTTGCCAGAATCACCTTAAAAGACCTTCTGATTGTTTTTTAAAGCTTCTTTTAAACCTTCTTTTAAACTTTCTTTTAAACCTTATGCACCTCACTACTTCATAAATACAAAGCTTTCAAGCTCAAAGAGGCTTCTGCCCTTAAAGTAATCAGCCATCCATCCTGAGTAATCAGTTTCAAATGTAAAATAAAGTGCATGCCGTCCTGTAACCGCTTCTACTACACTTGTAATAACTTCATCATCATGGCCTATCTCAATGCTTCCGATTTTCTTTCCAATACATTTGCAGGTTTCAAGTTTATCAGGTGAGTCCACTCCATCAATATAGATATTCATTCTGCAGTTAGTACCAAGTCCACGGACTTTTGCTGCAAATTCCATGGTTTTACTTCCAAAATCATCTCCAAAATCAAAATATCTGTAACCG
This sequence comes from Eubacterium sp., assembly GCA_024696635.1. Taxonomy (GTDB): domain Bacteria; phylum Bacillota; class Clostridia; order Lachnospirales; family Lachnospiraceae; genus Eubacterium_Q. The sequence goes on from JAILGP010000115.1 coordinate 9,463, forward strand.
ATAATAGTTTCATCACTTATATTTCTAATAAAACGGGAGAATATATTTCTTTCTGTAATAAATGCCCCTCCAGTCAGAACACAGGCAATATCCGCATCTGTAATTTGATACGGATTAAGAGATTCTTCAAACCCTAGACAGGTTGTTTCAACCATAGGAATTGTTCCATCCTCCAGGATTTCAATTTTCTCCACACAGCCTCGTCTGGACATAATCGTTCCATTGGTCATTCTATGATAGAATACATACCACTGACCATTTACATTCATGATAGAACCATGATCATTTCCCCCCGGATAATCGACACCACTATCTATAATGAAACCTCTGAACTTAAAGGGTCCCTTAGGACTGTCTGATGTTGCATAGGCAAGCTTTGGACAATCATTAGGTGAGTAAATCATATAATAAGTATTTCCCACCTTACGCATAGAAGCTGCCTCGAAGAAACATTTCTCATTAGTATCAAAGCCATTCTCAGGATCAGGTTCACAAGGGATAAAATCCTTGATAAGACTTCCCTCTATAACCTCATACATGTTATCAGGATTTAGCTCTGCCAGCTCAGACTTAAGATATCCACAGTAAATATAAGCCTTTCCGTCATCGTCCACAAAAACCGCAGGATCAATAAAGATTCCGTCGTTAAATGCACCTGAAGGAAGCTTACCTGTGTAAGTAGATAAGAACTTAAAAGGACCCTCGGGCTTATCACTTACACCAACACAGCCCTTCTGTCCTTCTATATATGCATAAAGATAATATTTTCCATCCTTTTCCACCACATCCGGTGCAAAAAGCTTGGAGGGATTTACAGTATAATCTGTATCCGATTCGTAATCCCTTGTCTTTCCCACTCTGAATATATCACCGTGACATACCCATTCATCGGGATTTGTAACAGGCGCGCTCCAGCATTTGAGCACTGAATCACAAAACTCTCCATTTCCTGCCTTATCATGCGAACCATAAATATAAATTCTATCTCCGAACACTCTGGGTTCGCCGTCCGGAATGTATTCCCATCTTGGTAAATACGGATTTGCCATAACGCCATTCTCCTTCACTAAAAAATTCTATGGACAACCCCCGCTTTCGTCCACCAGTTTCAGTCTACCATATATCATTTCACATTTCAGCTAATTTTAAATAAAAAAAGATCTCCATATCAAAGTAATATAGAGATCTTTAGGTAAGCTTAACTTACTAATATAAACAAGATAAGTATTTAATTCAAAATGTATTAGCGAGGCAGCTTTTCTGGTTCTGGATAATCAACTCCAAAGGTTTCAACTGTAACAGTCTTCATAACCTGAGGTTTGATTGGCTTATCTCCCCAGCCTGTCTTTGTTGTAGCGATTCTGTCCACAACCTCCTGTCCCTCTGTAACCTTACCAAATGCAGCATATGCTCCATCAAGATGTGGAGACGTCTCATGCATGATAAAGAACTGTGATCCTGCACTGTCAGGCATCATAGAACGAGCCATAGAAAGAACGCCAACAGTATGCTTAAGGTCATTCTTAAAACCATTCTGAGAGAATTCTCCCTTAATAGAATAACCAGGGCCGCCGCTTCCTCTTCCTTCAGGATCGCCACCCTGAATCATGAAGCCAGGAATACAACGGTGGAAAATAAGTCCATCATAGAAGCCCTTCTTAATAAGTGATACAAAATTATATACTGACTGAGGAGCGATTTCAGGATAAAGCTCTGCCTTGATTACTCCTCCATCCTCCATTGTAATTGTAACTATAGGATTTGCCACGATTATTTCCTCTCTTTCTCTTAGTGGTGGAACAGTCTGATGCCAGTGAAGCTCATAACGATTCCGTATTTATTACATGTTTCGATAACATTATCATCTCTAATAGATCCACCTGGCTGAGCAATATAAAGAACACCACTTCTATGAGCTCTCTCTACATTATCGCCAAATGGGAAGAATGCATCTGATCCAACAGACACGCCTGTATTCTTCTTAAGCCATTCCTTACGTTCTTCTCTTGTGAATACAGCAGGCTGCTCTGTGAAATACTTCTGCCACTCGCCATCACCTATTACATCCTCATAATCATCACTGATATAAACATCAATTGTATTATCTCTATCAGCACGCCTGATATCTGCCTTAAATGGAAGATTCAGTACCTGAGGAGACTGACGAAGGAACCACTTATCTGCCTTGTCTCCAGCAAGTCTTGTACAATGGATACGTGACTGCTGTCCAGCACCTATACCAATAGCAGCACCATTCTTTACATAGCAAACTGAGTTAGACTGTGTATATTTAAGAGTGATCATAGCTATTGTAAGATCAATCTTAGCTGAATCAGGAAGATCCTTTGCTTCAGTAACAATATTTCCAAAGAAATTCTCATCTATAACAAGTTCATTTCTTCCCTGTTCAAATGTTACGCCATATACGTCCTTTGTCTCCAGTGGAGCAGGAACATAATCTGGATCAATCTTTATAACGCAATAATTTCCATTCTTTTTTGACTTAAGAATCTCAAGAGCTTCATCTGAGTAAGCAGGAGCAACGATACCATCTGAAACCTCTCTCTTAACAAGTCTTGCTGTATCAGCATCACACTCATCAGAAAGTGATATAAAATCTCCAAAGGAAGACATTCTGTCTGCACCTCTTGCTCTGGCATAAGCACATGCAAGTGGGCTAAGCTCCCCCATATCATCTACCCAGTAAATCTTCTTCTCAATATCTGTAAGAGGAAGACCAACTGCAGCACCAGCAGGAGAAACATGCTTGAAGGAAGTAGCTGCCGGAAGACCAGTTGCCTTCTTAAGCTCCTTAACAAGCTGATAACCATTAAATGCATCAAGAAGATTGATGTAACCAGGCTTACCGGAAAGTACTGTAAATGGAAGGTTGCTTCCGTCCTTCATGAAAACCTTAGAAGGCTTCTGATTTGGGTTACATCCATACTTTAATTCTAACTCGTTCATAATTACTCCTTTTCCAATTATTATATTCTGAGAATCATTTTTTGATTCAATTTATGGATTGATAATAATTCAAATTTCTCTACTAATATCTCTTATTAATTTTCCTTACTAGCTTTCTCCATCTATTCACTGATTCTTACTAACTGATTCTTGTCACTGAATTATATTACTGATTTTTATTACTGATTTTTATTACTAATTTTTATTTACTGATTCTTATTACTGATTTTTATTTACTATACGTGTATCGTACTTACCAGTCTCAATATCAATCATACGAATGAATAATGAAACCTTATTATCATCATTTAAAGCATTCCATACCAGGTCAGTAAACTCATCTATATCATTTGTATCAATAGTAACAGGAGTAGGCTCACCCTCGAAGCTAGGAAGTGGATTGCCATCACCCATATATGTATGGATAAAATGTCCCTGTCCGTCAGCCGGATTATCATAGGTAAATGTATATCTCAGGCACTGATCAGGATCTCCATTGTTAGACTTAAGAATTGATATTTCATATGTATAATCATCATCAATATGAAGAAGGCCTGATATTCTAGGAGTAAAGTTAGGCGCATCTGGCTCGAACTCGCGATTTCTGAGTGATTCTTCAAATGTATCTCCCTGATCCATATTTTCATAAATAGTATCTGTCTGATCGCCATTTGTTACAATAGTATCTGTACCTCTCACTCTGACAGGTGCATAGATAATAAGACTTGGGTCCTCCAGCTTAGATGGGTCAAATGCCTCTGTACGGATACCCTCACCCTCAGTTACAAAAATTCTGTTACGACTGTTACTTGAACGTCCCATGATGAAATAAGCTATAGCTGCCTTTTTTCCATCAGGTGTACGTCCGATTACTATTCCACGTCCAGGATAAGAAGTGGCACCGATTTCTGCTGCGAGTTTAACTGTTTCCATTTTACTCCTCCTAATTTCATATATATTACTCAGGGTATCATAATAAATTGATACACATTATATAATTTTAAATCTCAATTATAATTATTGTTCATAATCAATTATTCAAGACAATATGACCTAATACTTTTTCTAATAATAATCTATCACTCAACCCACTGACCATTAGAATCAATTGTATATCCATCTACACTGGTATCCTTAGCCATCTTACCTGAGGAATAGAAATAATAATATTTATCATCTATTTCCTGCCAGCCTGTAAGCATAACTCCATCTTCGTTGAGATAATACCAATCATCATAATATTTAAACCAGGTTTTTGAAAGCATACCATCATCTGACAGATAATAGTAATAGCCTGATGAACTCTTTATCCATCCAGTCTGAAGAACTCCATTTGCATCGAAATAGTACCATCTGTTCTTTACCACTGTCCAGCCTGTAATCATAACTCCCTCAGCGTTAAAATAATACCATTTATTGTTTAACTTAAGCCATGTATTATTTACCATACCAGAGCTTGTAAGATAGAACCAGTAATTTCCAGATTTTAACCATCCTGTCTGCATATATCCATTGGCATCAAAATGATAATACTTACTATTATCATAGAACCACTCATTCTTAGGATATGTGCCATCACCCTTGTCATACCACCATCCGGTAGAGTTCTCCACCCACATACCAGAATTCTTGGTATAGGAATCAAGATGCTTGGTTCTAGGTGTTACTATAGTTTTGAAATCAGTATATCCAAAATCACAATCCACAGAATTTATGGTGATGCCTTCCATAAGAGTGGTACTACCAGCCTGCCATATATCTCTTGAAATAGCTTCATTATATGTATTATTATATCTGGCTATCCATTTATATACACCCTCAAGCTGGTTCAAATCAATATAATTCTTAGCCCAGTTTTCATTACAATATACCATTGGTGTATAGCCTGCAGATTTAATTTCATCACAGAAAACCTTAGCCATATTTGTAATAGCCTGCTTTCCAAGACTAATCTGACTGCTATCCTCCATATCAAGAGCAACCGGATAGCTTACATTATATCCCTGAAGCTGATCTATAACCCACTGAGCATCAGACTTAGCCTGCGAAACTGTTGTAGCTGTGCTGTAGAAATAAGCACCAGTCTTAATACCAGCCTCGTTTGCTGCCTTCATATTCTTTTTATAATAAGGATCAACCTTATGATCACCATGACCCACACGGACAAATGCAAATTCTATGCCCTGGGCTTTAACTTTAGTCCAGTCCATATTTCCCTGATACTGAGATACATCAATACCCTTAATTGATCCTGTTTCCTTTGTATTATTACCTGTATAACGACCCTCTGAGTCAAAGTACATATATTTACCATCCACATACTGCCATCCAGTCATCATCCTTCCCTCAGGATAATTTCCAATTTTAGTAGGATTAAAATAATATGTATTAGTCTCACCAGTGCCAAGCTTTATAGTTTTCAGGCCCTTAGCCATATCTCCATTTTCATCAAAATAATACCAATACTGATCCCACACCCACCTATTTGTGGATTTATTTCCTTCTCCATCCAAATAATACCAATTTCCTTCTTCTCCACCCCATCCATCTGCAAATGAAGTAATCGAACTAGAGAAAACCATCAAGCCAGAAAGAGCCAAAATAAGTCCTCTCTTCATAAAATTTCTAATTCTCATAATCATTCCTCTTTTAATATTTTCTATAATAAAAGCAAATTTAAGGTTACCATCTTTTGCCACAAAAAACAAGCCCATGTGACGTACAGATATTGCCATTAAATGTCACTTTTTATGTAGGTTTTTGCCAATCAAAAAATCATTGATTTACATAACCTCTGATTAGCCTAACAATTTATTACATCATACTATCATCCACAGCAAAAAACTGTCATAAATAAAAAGCATACCGGAAAATACACCGATATGCTTTAATAATTAGCTCTTATATTATTCTTATTTATTCTTATTTATTCTCTATTTATACTCAATTTATAGGCCTTTTTAATTATCTACTATAAATTCTTGTCCCTCTTAGAACCACCTCAAAATCATCGTGGGACATAGGCCTGTCATAAAGATAACCCTGAGCCATATCACAATCAATTTCCTTTAAGAAGTTAGCTTCCTCAAGAGTTTCAACGCCCTCTGCTATAATATCCATATCAAGCTCACCCACCATCTTAACAATATTCTTAATAACAATCATATCATTATTAGTGGAATCCTTTGAATACGCCTCACTACTTATACCTCTTATAAAGGACTGATCCAGCTTTATTACATTTACCATAAGATCCTTAAGAAGACTAAGAGAAGAGTATCCAGTTCCAAAATCATCTATAGAAACCTTCACACCCTTATCCTTCATAACGGCAAGGAACTTCTTAAGTCTTTCATAATCCTCATAGCAGGCTGATTCAGTAAGCTCTACTTCGATATATTTAGAATCCACATTATAACGATCCATTATCGAAATAAGCTTTGGAGCAAAATCATCATTCTTTATATGAAATCTGGAAAAGTTTATAGAAACAGTAACAGGCTCAATTCCATTATCAAGCCAGATTCTGATATCACGACAAACCTCCTCAAACACATAGAAATCCAGCTCACATATACTTCCATCAAATTCAAGGGCAGGTATAAATGACATAGGAGGTATAATCTGACCGTCTCTTGCCCATCTTACTAAGGCCTCTGAACCACAAAGGGAACCGTCACTGAGCTTTACCTTAGGCTGGTAATACACCTTAAACTCCTTATTTATAAGGGCATTTGCAAAGAGAAATGTAGTCTGTTTAGCCTCATATTCTCTTCTATGAAGGGTCTCATCAAACCATATAATATCACTTGCCCCTTCCTTTCGCGTCTCCAGAAGAGCGGTATTAGCACTGGTTATGGCTTTACCCACATCCATATCTTCTTCTATCTTACATATTCCAATACGACAATTTATATTCACACTTCTTGGCTTACCCTCATAATCAAGAGTAAGGGTCATCTCATCAAGAAACCTTATAAAATCATAAAGTCGCTTTGTTTTAATAAGACATATAAAATTATCTCCTCCCGGTCTGGCTACAAGCTCATCCGGCAAAAGATAGCTATTAATCTTTTCCACATATCCACGAAGCACATTATCACCCTGCAGATTACCCATCTCACGGTTAATAATCTTAAGATTCTTAATATTGGAAAATGCTATAGAATATTCTCCAGGAACATGCATCTTAACTAATGGCGTACCTGTAGAAATGAAGCCATTAACATTGAGAGCCCCCGTCATAGAATCTGTTATTGCAACTCTTCTAAATATGCTGATCATTCTGGCACGTTCAAAAAGCTGGAAGAAGATCTTGCAAACAAAATAAAGGTCATCCTTATCTTCATCCGTCCAATAATAATCCTTCACAGGATAAGCATTCATAGTAATAGAAACACCATTTTCCGTTTCAAAATGCATAGAATGAAGATCCCAGTTATAACCACTTTTTTCCTGATATAGCAGCTCTTGTCCGTCAAATCCAACTCTGTCAATCATATTAGGTTTTGCAAGTATTATGGCCTCAAGCCTTCCCATATGAAGATCTTCTGCAATAAGATGCATAGAATTTCTAGTATAATCAGCTATGCCCTGTATTGAATTTGAACTTTCCCCAACACCCTTAATAAAGGCTTTAAAATTTTCGCTATATAATCTTTCTGATATGTCTGACATTTTTTCCCCTCTTACTTCCAGGACACGCCCAAATGTCCTTGAAACTTCTCCCCTGTCAGATTTATAACTAATTAACCCCTGACATAAATTTTTATATCACACACCTTCAAAACACTTATTGGCACCAAGTAAAAATGCAATAAATATTTGAATCTCAAAATGATTATATCATAAGCAAAATCCAATTGATACAAGATAATTTCTTAACTATAAGTATTTTTTCTTCCTTATTAGTTAAATATCGAATATCTTCCATCTTATTATTAAAATCTAGGCTTTTTTTATGGAATTTTTAATAGGGTCATTCTCTATAGCATTAGAATCCTTCTTATTGTCAGAATCCTTTGAATATAGCATTTTAAGAAGAATAGGTGTAAGTATAGAGGAACATATAATAAGAAGAATTACAGAAGTAAAATATTTACTATCCAGCATCCCTACCTCAAGACCCTTTTGAGAAACAATAAGAGCAACTTCTCCTCTGGTCATCATTCCCACACCGATTATAAGTGTATCTTTTCCCTTATAGCCGCAAAGTCTTCCCATAAAACCGCAGCCTATTACCTTGGATAATAATCCAACAATAACAAAACATACCGAGAATAACAGAATAGACATATCCAGAGACTTAATATCAGTCTGAAGTCCTATACTTACAAAGAATACAGGTCCAAATATCATATAAGAATTAACATCCATTTTTCTATCTATATACTTAGAATCATCCAGAGAACTAAGTATGATACCTGCCACATAGGCACCAGTAATATCTGCTATTCCAAAGTATTTTTCAGCTACAAAGGAAAGTCCAAGGGCAAGGGCAAGTCCTATAATAGGAATTCTCTGGGTATGTGGATATTTATTATCAAGCCATTTCATAAGCTTATAGAATAATGCTCCAAGAATTATAGCAAGTACAAAGAATCCAATAGTTCTAAGTATTACATCCCCCAGCTTACTGCTAGGATCTTTAAAGCTGAGAACAATGGTAAGAACAAGAATACCTATTACATCATCAATTATCGCAGCACTAAGGATTGTAGTTCCAACCTCGTCTGAGACTTTACCAAGTTCCTTAAGAACCTGAACTGTTATACTTACAGAGGTTGCAGTCAGAATTGTTCCTATAAATAAAGCACGGAAAAATTGATCTGAACCAACCTTATCAAAACCATAAAAGCACATATATAATATAGTTCCACAAACAAGTGGGATAAATACGCCTGCACAGGCTATAAGGGTCGCCTTTACGCCAGTTTTCTTTAACTGTGGAAGACTGGTTTCAAGACCGGCACTAAACATAAGAAGAATTACACCAATTTCTGCAATTCCCGTAAGAAAATCATTCGTCTGAACCCACTTGAGAAGGCTTGGCCCCAATATCAGTCCGGCTATAATCTCTCCTACAACCTGAGGCGCTTTTAATCTTCTTGCCAAAAGTCCAAAAAATTTGGCAAATATTATAACTATTGCAATATCTCTTAACACACTAAGTTTATCCATTAGTTATCTCCTCTCCAGGGTCAGTTTTCTGACTCCAACAAACAAAAGACTATAAATTATTCCACAAATACAAAAAGATAGCACAAATCAAAAATTAATGCAAACTCCCAAGGCAAAAAAGCTACAAATTCCAATCATTTCAACACAAATAATAAAATTCTCATATTTTTTTACAATTATGAAATCAAAAAAAGAGTCCGGACTAAATAATCCGAACCCCTTTATTATCATTTATATTATTAATCTTTAAATATAATCTAATAAATTATCAATAATTTATATTTTTAATAATCTTGATTACTAATAATTCTGATTATTAATAATTCTGATTATTAATAATTCTGATTATTAATAATTTTCTTCGTGAATCTCAAAGAAGCTCTGTGGATGATCACATACCGGGCATACCTCTGGAGCCTCTGTTCCAACTACAATATGTCCACAATTGCGGCACTCCCAAACCTTAACTTCGCTCTTCTTGAATACTTCCTGTGCTTCCACATTCTTAAGAAGTGCACGATATCTATCCTCATGATGCTTCTCGATTTCAGCAACTGCTCTAAACTTAGCAGCCAGCTCTGGGAAACCTTCCTTATCAGCTGTCTCTGCAAATCCAGCATACATATCTGTCCACTCATAATTCTCGCCACTTGCTGCAGCTTCAAGATTCTCAGCTGTTGTTCCAATTCCACCCAGCTCCTTGAACCACATCTTAGCATGTTCCTTCTCATTATCAGCAGTCTTAAGGAAAAGTGCAGAAATCTGCTCATATCCCTCTCTCTTAGCTACTGATGCAAAATATGTATACTTATTTCTAGCCTGTGACTCGCCTGCAAATGCTGTCTGAAGATTCTTCTCTGTCTCAGTTCCTGCATACTTATTATCTGAAGCAGGAGCTTCTTCCTCTATAAGCTCAAGATCATCACCACTTACTCCACAAACTGGGCATACAGCCTCTTCACCATCTGCTACTTCAAATATTGCTCCACAAACCTTACATCTGTACTTTGCCATTTGGTAACCTCCTTAGAATAATAATTAAAGGCCGATAATATTTCAATAATTTATAAAAAGCATTTAAATTTTTTAAAGCTACATATAAAAATATATTTAAAATTCCTTATCTCATAAAAATCAGCCTGTTAATATTCTACTTGATTTAAATTGATTAGACAATTTAAACATTATTAAGAGACACTTACCTTGATTATAGAAGAGCCACCTTATTTAACACTTGTAAAGCCCACTTTTGTGAATTTTTATATATATTATAATCTAATAATTATTCTTTACTTGAAATAAATTTATTAAAGTCATCATAAACCTTCTGCTCCACATCGGATACTCCATCACTTGCCTTAAATATGTCCATAAGCCCATCCCTTATGCCTTTAAGCTCTTCTGCAGAAAGCTCATCCATATAAGAACATACCTTGTCCCAACCCACATCATGTTCTTCTGTCATACGTTTTAATTCTTTCATTAAATAATCCGGCAGATTATACTTATTGTTAAGTTTGCTTATGGCAATATCTATCTCCATATATTCATCAATAGATATAGAATCATCACAGCCTGCAGCATATACTGAAAGTGCAGTTACCGCTTTACTAAGTTTTGTTATTTTAAGAAGCTCCGATGCTGTAAGTTCCTGTTCACCGGTTTCATTTGAAGCTATCTCATCTGAACCCGCTTTAGCCTTAGATTCTTCCTTCTCTTTCAAGGCATCTGGTAAATCTCCACCCATTCTTTCAAATAACTCACGAAATGTCATCTTGCTACCTCCCTATTACAATTTTCTTAGATTTGTTAACGTTATTTAACCACCAACATATTTATTCTAAAATAGATACTATTCTTTTGTCAATCTTATGAAACAAGTTAAAAGCTTACCAGGAGCAATAAAAAAAGCTCTCCACCAAAAGGCTGGAGAGCTTAATAATTCTTATAATATATCAGCAAGCTCAAGAAGAAGATTCTTTGTTTTCTCCCATCCAAGACATGGGTCTGTGATAGATTTTCCATATACTCCATCACCAATCTTCTGAGCACCGTCTTCAATATAGCTTTCTGTCATAAGACCCTTTACAAGTCCTCTTATTTCAGAAGAAACATGACGGCTATGAATAATATCCTTAGCAATTCTGATCTGCTCCAGATATTTTTTATTAGAATTTGCATGATTTGTATCTACAATTATTGCAGGATGTGCCAGATTTCTCTTCTGGTATTCCTCATAAACTGACATAAGATCCTCATAATGATAATTAGGCTTGCTATGTCCAAGATTATCTATATAACCACGCATAATAGCATGAGCATAAGGATTACCATTTGTTCTAACCTCCCATCCTCTGTAGATAAACTCCTGAGAAGACTGGGCAGCTGTGATAGCATTCATCATAACTGATATATCTCCACTTGGTGGGTTTTTCATTCCTACAGGAATACCAACACCTGAGGATACAATTCTATGCTCCTGATCCTCGACAGAACGAGCACCAACTGCTATATAAGAAAGAAGATCTGAAAGATATCTGTGATTGCTTGGATATAACATTTCCTCCGCACAGGTAAAGCCTGTCTCACGAACAACTCTTGTGTGCATATGACGAATGGCTACAATTCCTGCAAGCATATCCTCATGTCCCTCTGGATCTGGCTGATGAAGCATTCCCTTATATCCAGTTCCTGTTGTACGAGGCTTATTTGTATATACTCTTGGAATAATAAATATCTTATCCTTTATTTCCTTCTGAACCTCTGCAAGACGATGCATATAATCCACAACCGCCTCTTCGTTATCAGCAGAACAAGGACCTATTATCATAAGAAACTTATTACTTTTCCCTGAGAATATATCCATTATCTCTTTGTCACGTTCTTCCTTTATCTTCTTAATCTCATCAGATATAGGATACTCTTCCTTAATCTCCTGTGGAGTAGGAAGTTTACGAATGAATTCCATTTGCATTTCCATAAAATTATTCCTCCTTAGAATCCAGCTTCAGTATTTTAAGCGCAAGCTTATATAATAATGGAGCAAAGACAAAAACTACAATAAAGCCCACCGGTATACTGATAATCAGATTCCTTACATACATCATAGGAAATGATATAAATGCATCAATACGTGAGTTCCTGACATAAGCCATAAGAACCATAAAGAAAGATACTACTGGTGTAAATGTCAAATCTGTAATAATAGACGAAAGAAGACATAAGGTTATACCGGTCAATGCCCAACTAAAGGACCAAGTGATTCTTGCTTCTCCTTCAAGTCCAACTCCTGATCCTCAATACTATCTTCTTCTTGCATATTCATGTTACACCCCTCCAAAAAGAAAACGGCGTAAGGCAAATGCTGCCACACGTCACATGAATATATATACTCCGCGACGTTGCCTTGACCATTCTACTTCATTTTTTCTTCACTTTCAACATTTTTCTTTGCAGGCATCAATCCTGATTAAATATATTTATCTATGTTTTAATCAATATAGGTGAGTAAGTCAAAAATTTATTTGCCAAATAATATTAGTAAAAAAAGAAAACCCCAGAAAGACTTTTCCTTCTGAGGTTTGTAAATTCTTTTGAAATCGGTACGATTATCTCTTTGAGAACTGAGGAGCACGACGTGCAGCCTTGAGACCGTACTTCTTTCTCTCCTTCATACGAGGATCTCTTGTAAGGAATCCTGCCTTCTTGAGAACTGGCTTGTACTCTTCGCTAGCACCAGCAAGTGCTCTTGATATACCATGTCTGATAGCTCCAGCCTGACCTGTGAAACCACCACCATATACATTTACCTTAACATCATACTTTCCTTCAGTACCTGTAACTGCGAAAGGCTGTCTAACGATAACCTTAAGTGTTTCAAGACCAAAGTACTCTTCAACGTCTTTCTTATTAACAGTAATCTTACCAGTACCAGGCATTACATATACACGAGCAACAGAGCTCTTTCTTCTACCTGTTCCGTAATATCTTTTCTCAGCTTTAGCCATTATACGTTCCCTCCTTCTTAGTACTTGATCGTCATCACTTCAGGTTTCTGTGCCTGATGCTTGTGATCCGGTCCTGCATACACGAAAAGCTTCTTGAACATCTGTCTTCCAAGAGGTCCCTTTGGAAGCATTCCCTTAACTGCATGCTCAATTACAAAAGTAGGGTCCTTAGCAAGCTTCTCTTTAAGAGTAGCTGACTTCATACCACCAATATAATCAGAATGATGATAATATAACTTAGCATTAAGCTTGTTACCTGTTACTCTGATTTTCTCTGCGTTGATTACTATTACATAATCACCTGTGTCCATGCTAGGTGTGTAAGTAGGCTTATTCTTACCTCTAAGCACCTTAGCAATTTCTGATGCAAGACGACCAAGAGTCTGTCCCTCTGCATCAATCACGTACCATTTTCTTTCAATGGTTGATGCGCTAGCCATATAGCTCTTCATCTTTAGTTCCTCCTTCTTTCCGAGCAGTCTCACAACCACTCAACTCGTCTGCCACATAAGATTTATGACAGAGTAGCCTACTCTGGTGAATATCCACCTTTTTCGGCGCCAACATTCTTTATTAATAAAAATATTAATAAACTCTTTTATAACCGCCCTAAAATACAAGGAAGCATCTTATGGCAGTCACAGAAACGTATTTTACCCCATTTGGAAAAAAGAGTCAATAAAAATGTTTTATACTTTTTAATTTTTTTATCTTTATGATTATTGACCGTTTTTTATGTTTTTCATATATTTTTCTTAGTTAAAAGGATATACTTATTACTTCACCTTCAATACTTATTACAGTATCATTTCCTTCTATCTTCATCTGTCCTCCGCTTACTGAAGATGCCTTCTCATTTACAAGCACAAGGGTAAGTGGACAATTCTCCTTAGACTTTATTCCAAGGCTTATGGTTCCGTCCTCATCACGGGCAGCATTTACAGCAATTACTTCTTCATAATCACCAGTCTGCTTATATACATTGGCAACAACCTCGTCGCCCTCTCCCAGCTTATAAAGCTTTAATATGAAGCCTTCCTTTACATCATATTCCGGACCCTTATCTGAGGCGGCAAATGCAATAAGTGAGCCAGGTCTTGCAAGGATTGGCATTTCTGTATAAGAAACCTTTTCCTTTATCCATTTTCCACCCTGATATTCTTTACCTGTGACTATATCTGTCCAGGCACCTTCCTCCTCAGGAAGATAATATTCTGCCATGGACTTATCATTAAATACAGGTGACACCAGAAGAGAATCACCAAACATATACTGCTTATCCAGATACTGACACATCTTATCCTCAGGGTATTCCAGAACCATAGATCTCATGGATGGAATTCCTGTGGAGCTTGCATTAAGAGCTGTATCCCATATATAAGGCATAAGTCTGCTCTTAAGCTTAGTATAGAATCTGACCACATCTACAGACTCCTCATCATATACCCATGGAACCCTGTAGGATGTGCTTCCATGCAGTCTGCTGTGTGAAGACATAAGGCCAAATGCAGCCCACCTCTTATATACATCAGGTGTAGATGTGTGTTCAAATCCGCCTATATCATGACTCCAGAATCCAAAACCTGACATCTGAAGGGAAAGTCCTCCACGAAGAGACTGCTCCATGGATTCATAATCCGACCAGCAGTCACCGCCCCAATGTACAGGGAACTTCTGTCCTCCAGCAGTTGCTGAACGTGCAAAGAGAACCGCCTGGTCCTTACCCTTAACCTCTTCAATAACCTGGAATACAGCCTTATTATATAAATAGGTATAGTAATTATGCATTTTACGTGCATTCTTTCCATTATAGTAGACTGCATCCTCAGGTATTCTTTCACCAAAATCAGTCTTAAAGGCATCTACTCCCATTTCCATCATATCCTTAAGCTGATTCTTATACCAATCTACAGCCTCAGGATTTGTGAAATCAACTATAGCCATTCCAGGCTGCCACATATCCCATTGCCATACTCCGCCATCAGGTCTCTTAAGGAAATATCCCTTTTCCATTCCCTGATCAAAAAGCTCTGACTCCTGAGCAATATATGGATTTATCCATACACAGACCTTAAGTCCCTTATCATGTATTCTCTTAAGCATGCCCTTAGGATCCGGGAAAACTCTTTCGTCCCATTTAAAATTCGTCCAATGGAAATCCTTCATCCAGAAGCAGTCAAAATGAAATACCTTAAGAGGAATATCTCTCTCAAGCATGCCATCTATAAAACTCATAACTGTTTCTTCATCATAATTAGTTGTAAATGAAGTAGAAAGCCAAAGACCAAATGTCCATGCAGGTGGAAGAGCAGGTCTTCCTGTAATATGAGTATATCTGGAAAGTACTTCCTTTAAATCAGGACCATCAATAAAGAAATAATCCAGCTCTTCTCCAGGAACTGTAAAATTAACCTTATTAACGATTTCAGAACATACCTCAAAGCTTACCTTATCTGTATGATTTACAAATACACCATAGCCCCTGCTTGAAGTATAAAATGGAATACTCTTATAGCTTATATCAGTAGCAGTTCCGCCATCCTCGTTCCACATTTCCACAGTCTGACCATTCTTAATAAATGGAGTAAACTTTTCTCCGAAGCCATAGAACTTTTCATCTACAGCTACAGAAAGCTGCTGGCGCATATACATATCATTATCTGTAGACTTTACATAGGCATCGCCCTTCCAGTCTGTCTTTATATAAGCAAGGTCCCTTCCACTGCTCCTGGAAAGCACCTGGCCCTTTATCTGTCCATTATCAAGGTCCTCAGGAATCTCCTCCAGTCGTATATATTCCATAGCAAAGTCCTGTTTTTTTATACGGACCATGAGGTATCCACTATAAACTCGGATTTCCTCATCATTCTGACCACAAAGGAGATTTTCTGCTCCATCATCAAGATTAAGCTCGAAATGAGGTGCATCCTTTACCCCTCCCTTATAATGATAGGTCTTTACACGAATCACTCCACTTACAGGAGCACTTATTTCAAGTGTAAGTACAACTCCTCCAAGGGTGCAGCCCCTGTTAAAAATCTTTGATGTTGGTGCAGTAAGCCTCACAAAGTCCTTTTCTATATTTGTAAAATACACTTCCTGGGGAGAAAAGCAGCCTACACCTTCCTTCATAATCCAGCAACCATTACTAAATTTCATATTAATACCTCCAAACAAAACCGATCATCAAATAATCTATCAGGATAAATATTTGATCCTATTATTCTTTAATGATGTAATTTTCCATTATCAAAGACTTTTTTTCTACACCAAGTATGAGCTTTAATTTACATCAATTTTCTGACTTTATGCTTAGATTACATATAGCTATCACTAATTCATAGATCCCATTTTATAGCCACCTATATCAAGACTTACAAATTTAAAGCCAATCTGACGAAATCTTTCATCCACCTTATTTCTTATTTCCTCATCCATGAATCTGTTAATATCCTCTTTTTCTAATTCTATCCTTGCCATTTTAGGACTATTTATTCCAGACTGGCCCAAAGCTTCTGCCGAATGTATCCTGACTCTGAACTGCTTAAAGCCCAGCTCCTTCAGATATTCTTCCCCTTCTTCCACCATTTTAAGACACTGGTCTGTAATAATCTCCCCATAAGGAAATCTTGTGGCAAGACATGCAAAGGATGGTTTATCCCAGGTTTCAAGTCCAAGCTCTCTTGATATTTCTCTTATTTCTCCCTTTGTAAAGCCTGCTTCACGTAAAGGACTTCTTATCCCCTGCTCCTTTAAGGCCACAAGACCCGGCCTATAATCACCCATATCATCTACATTTGAGCCCTCCACCAGGGTATCAAACCCAGCCTCCTTAACCGCCTGCTTCATAGACTTCATGATTTCAGTTTTACATATGTAGCATCTGTTTCTAGGATTAATTTTGAACCCATCTATTGTAAATACGTCTTTTTTGATAGTTATATGCCTGATTCCATGCTTTAAGCAGAAGTCTTTGCTATATGCAAGCTCACTTTCAGGAATCAGACTCGATACCACAGTTATTGCTATAGCCCTTTCCCCCAGGGCATCGCTTGCAGCATAAAGAAGAAAAGTAGAATCCACTCCACCTGAAAATGCAACGGCAAGTAGACCTGATTCAGACAAAATATTCTTAAGCTTCTCATATTTTCTGATTATTTTTTCATCTACATTTATAATAGAAGTCATATAAGCCCCCCTATCTATTTCCAGTTACTAAGCTTCTTATTTTCCTAAAGCTTATCCACCTTCCTGATTGTAAATATATATGTTATAAGCAGAGTAATTATATTTATAAGTAATGGCATAACAAGATCCGCAAATTCTGTATGACTATCATAAACAAAGGTCAGCATATATGTAGGAAGTATCTTTCCTATAGGAAGAAAGTTCATGATGTCAGGAACAAATAAAAGAGTTCCAATTACAGATATAGCTGCAATTATTCCATTATCAAACCATACAGATAAAAGCATGGTATAGGCCACTATAAAAAACATATTCAGTAAATGTACCATTCCAAGTATAAAAGCATGAGAGAATTTAAGGTCCTGAACCATAAAGGTGTTGGCGATTATGTAATATAATATGTAGGAAACAAATACGCATGCTCCTGCCATAATTCCATATACAATACATTTCCCAAGTATCAGGTCATTTTTTATATATCCCTGCTCCAAAGGAAGAATCCACCTTCCTTTCTTTATTTCCCTAGGCAGTATTCCATTTATAACCAGCACCAGAACCAGTCCATAAAAGAATCCTATATAATAAGAAAAAACTCCTATATTGATTGATACAATCTTGGGATAAAGTGTGGTCATCATTTCTTCAAGAGATTCTATATCAAAGCCTGGAAGCTCCACAGCCAGAAAATCAGGAATATTTGAAAAAATGATTGTGAAAGCCATAATCATGACTCCAATACCCAGGGCCAGAAGTCCAAAAATAAGAAGCTTACCTGTACGAAGAACTTCCTTTATATCCTTTTTTATACAGGACTTAAGACCTAAGTATTTGGGTCTCGCCTGATTTATGTTTGACCCATTCATATTTGACTGATTTTTATTTATCTGATTTTTATTTATCTGATTTTTATTTTCATTATTAGCATTTGTATTCTGCATTATATACACACCTCCCTGAATATATTATCCAAAGAGATTTCTGCACTGGTAATAGAAGTAATCTCCTGAGGTAACCTGGAAAGTCCATTAAGGGCATCCTGTTGACTCTTAAGCTTATTGTTCTTATCCAATACTATTCTGATGGTAAGTGGATCAATTACAAAAATAGAGGGAGCAAATTTATAAAGGGTATCCAGATCTGGCTCAGTGGCAAATTTTATTATAAGCTCAGATGAATTCTCCCTGCTCTCTGCCACATCAACCTCCTTTGCAATTATTCCACCACTTAAAAAACCTGCCTTATCACAGATGCTATCCATATCTGCAAGAATATGAGTCGATAAAATTATGGTTTTCCCTTCATTCTTTAGCTTCATAAGTATATTCTTAACATCATTTCTTCCTGAAGGATCTAAAGCACTGGTTGGTTCATCCAAAAGTATTATGTCAGGATCATTTACTAGTACACCTGCAATCCCCAGTCTCTGTCTCATTCCACGTGACATGGTTTTAACCCTGACTCCTGAGGGAAGACCCACCATCTGGAGTAGTTCATCCCTTCTCTTATTTTTTTGAGAATTCTGATTCATTAACAGAAAATCCAGATACTCATCTGTTGTAAGATAATCATAAAATTCCGGAAGGTCAGGAAGATAAGCTATACCCTTTACAGATAGGGAGCTTATTTTACTTATTGAATAATTTTTTATGGAATTAACCTGTTCCGAATCATCAGTCTCTCCAGCAAAATTAACATATTCACTGCTTCCTCCATCTGCTGTAAGTAAACCAGACATAATCTTCATAAGCGTGGTTTTTCCCGCTCCATTCTTGCCTATAAGACCATAAATTGTGCCGCTTTCAACCTCAAAGCTAACACCCTTCAGCACCTGACTTGCACCAAATCTTTTTATTATATCCTTTACCCTTATCAAACCTTCACCTCTGCTATATATTATTAAAGATCAAATAATATTTATTTTAAAAACAAAACAATATAATTATTCACATCAAACTACTATTTATTTTTAAAACAATATATATTTTTACATCAAACTACTATTTATTTTGAAATTAAAAGAAAAAGCCCAGCTTTTTACAGCTGGACTTCTTATCTATATCCAGATATATCCAAT
>JAILGP010000123.1 GCA_024696635.1 Eubacterium sp.
AAAGTTAACATTTGAAGTTAGCATGTTAATTTAACATGCTAACTTCAAATGTTAACTTTAAATGCTAACTTCAAATGCTAACTTCATATACTAGTTTAACATGCTAGCTTATTATAAAAAACATCATATTTAATTACATTAAATCTTCCTCATCAGGTTCATCCTTCATTTTCTCAATTTCTTCTTCTATTGTCCTGGCCTTCCTGATTGCTTCCTTTTCCTCACTGGAAAGTGCAATATAGGATTCTCCCTTTATTATTTCCTTACAATAAGAAAAGCAGCCCTGTTTTGAATGCATTGTAGATAAAACAAAACCAGTATTTTCATCATTTAAAAGAGCAAGTGAAAAAGAAAGTTCTCCAGCCATACTGTCAAATGCATCGTACTTCACAAGTCCCATTTTATTGTAACAAGAATCAAGATGACCCTTAAAACCTTTATGATCTCTTGAATATCTTTTAAACCTAGACTTGATACGGTCCATTTCCTTAAATCTGGCAAGCATCATACCCTCTAGGTCACCTGCGGTTTTTCCTGAAGTTAAGGTATAGTACTTTCTTGATATAAAAAGAAGCTGTCTTATAACGTAAGCTAGAATAATAAATAAAATCACTATCAGGACAAGCATTATTATTATTATAATGTTCTGGCTCAGACCAAATATAGTGTCTGTTAAAATCATAATTTTGCTCCCGTATTAATAATATGTACTATTCTTTCCAGATCATCTGCCGATGTATATTCAATTTCAATCTTACCCTTATTTCCCTTAGGTTTAATATTAACCTTTGATCCAAGAGTAGTTTTAAGATTTTCAGTTATTTCATTAACTATTGCAGCAATTGCAGCAGCGGAAGGATCTACTTCATTATCCTTCTTTCCTGACTTTCTTTCCGATACTACATTGTTAACTGACTTAACCAACTGCTCAGTATCACGAACACTTATTCCTTCATCAAATATAATCTGTGCTGTATTGTACTGAATTTCCTCATCCTCGATTGCAAGAAGACATCTGGCATGACCAGTTGAAATCATATCATCAATAAGCATCTGTTTAACCTTATCAGAAAGCTTAAGCAGACGAAGAGCATTTGTAATAGTAGAACGTCCCTTTGAAACTCTTTCGGCAACCTCATCCTGCTTCAGATTATACTCATCTATAAGACTTTGATAAGCAAGAGCTTCTTCAATTGGATTAAGGTCTTCTCTCTGAAGATTTTCGATAAGAGCAACTTCCATCTGTTCCTTATCTGAAAATTCTCTTACAATAACAGGTACTTCCTTAAGACCAGCAATACGTGCGGCTCTCCAACGTCTTTCTCCTGCAATAATCTGATAAGACTTACCCTTCTTTGTAACTACAATAGGTTCAATAATTCCAAACTTTTTAATAGAATCAGCCAGATCAGCTAATGCATCTTCATTAAATTCTTTACGTGGCTGATACTTATTAGGTTCTATATCATTAATCTTAATTTTAATATCACCACTTTTAGGAAGATCATCTGATGTAGAAGTTTTTTTAGAAACCTTAGATGTTGAATTCTTCTTAGCGGGTGAACCTTTTTCCTTAGACTCTGTCTTAGCTGATGTAACTTCATTTTCGTTATCATCTATACTAAGCATAGACTTATAACCTTTTCCTAAAGCCATAATTCCTCCATTGTTATATAAAAATTTAAAATATTATGTAAACCAATATATAATATTAAGTAAATAATTTATTTTTTATAACTTCGTCAGCTAGACTACGATAAGCTGCTGCACCACTTGACCTGGTATCATATTTATTAATAGGAAGTCCAAAACTAGGTGCCTCAGCAAGTCTTACATTTCTTGGGACTACAGTATCATAAATTATTTCATCAAGACTTTCTCTTACACTATCAACAACTTCCTGTGATAAATTATTTCTGGAATCGTACATAGTAAATACTACTCCTTCAATTTCCAGATTTTTATTCAATTTTTTCTTTATCATGTTAATAGTATATATAAGCTGCGATAAACCTTCCAATGCATAGAATTCACATTGAATAGGAACAATAACTGTATCTGCAGCAGTAAGTGAATTAATTGTCAACATACCAAGAGCAGGAGGACAATCAATTATTATAAAATCAAATTGCTTTCTAATATTCCTAACAATACCCTTAAGAATATTCTGTGGATTTTCCTTATCGATAAAATCAACTTCAACTCCAGAAAGATTTTGATTAGATGGTACTAGACTAAGATTATCTAAAACATTTACTATCATACTCTGGCCAATATTACACTCGCCAAGAAGTGTTTCATAAATAGAATATTCAACAGAATCTCGATCTATACCAAATCCACTTGTCATATTACCCTGGGAATCCATATCTATGGCCAGAACCTTTTTACCCTTTTCAGCAAGACAAGCAGCAAGATTTATAGATGTGGTAGTTTTTCCAACTCCACCCTTTTGGTTTGCAATCGCTATAATTCTTCCCATACGCTAACCTCTTCAAAAATTATGTCATTAATAATACTAGTCGATAAATCAAATTGTTAAAACTAATTGCTTTAGAATTATAACACCTATCATATATTTAATCTAGATATTGTACATATAATTGTACGGTTTCACGACACAATTATATTCAAAAAAAGTGTTTCACAATTCTAATCACTATATCTTGGGTGACAATGTTTCATGTGAAACAATTTTTTGTATTAGTAATTGTAGTTAATT
>JAILGP010000134.1 GCA_024696635.1 Eubacterium sp.
GATCCTGACCTTCCAGTAAGTAAATGTTTCTTAGACCTTGCCCAGATGCTTATAGATGAAGATAGTCAGGGTAAGTAATGATAAGTAAAGCCTGATATATATTCATATTAAAAATGATTTATTAATTCCTAAGCATTTTATTATTTTGTACTTTTAATATACTCCTACTTAAAGAAAGAATATTTATGAATAAAGCATTTTATAAAACAAGTAAAGAATTAGCCCAGCTTGGACTTAAGGGCCTTCCAGAGGAAATGAAATCCTCTGAACACCTTATATACAGCTCACCCGCAACACTTGCATTTAACTCTCCAGGTGCAAAGGGCTTTGGTGTTAAAAGAGCTGGTCTCGCAGTACCTGAATCAGTGATGCTTCTGGTTTCTCCAGGCTGCTGTGGTCGTAACACATCTCTTTTTAAGAGCATGCCTGAATATAGGGACCGTTTCTTTTTCCAGCTTCTGGATGATACAGACATTGTAACGGGAAGACACCTGACCAAGGTACCACAGGCAGCCATGGAAATGCTGGAGGTCCTGGATAAAAAGCCTTCTGCCATAATGATATGTATTACCTGTGTTGACGCCCTTCTGGGAACAGATATGGAAAGAGTTTGCAGAAAGGTCACTGAGAAAACAGGCATCCCTGCTGTTGCATGTTACATGTATGCTCTTACCAGAGAAAAAAGGCTGCCACCAATGGCCGCAGTCAGAACCAGCGTTTACTCCCTTCTGGAAAAGGAAAAACGCCATAACGCTGACATGAATATAATGGGATACTTCACTCCACTTTTTGATTCCTCAGAATTATATCCTCTGATGAAATCAATAGGTATCAAAAATATACGTGAGCTTTCAAGATGCCAGACCATTGAGGAATATAAGGAGCTTTCAAAAGCCAACTTTAATCTTGTCCTTAACCCTGAAGCCAGAGCCGCTGCACAGGATATTCAGGAAAGACTTGGTATTCCATTTATAGAACTTCTCCGCCTTTACAGACCCGAGAAAATCCATAACCAGTATAAGCTTCTGGGAAATGCCCTGGGAGCCCAGCTGGATGATACCATTTACTATGAAAAGGCAAAGAAGGCTATAGAAGACTTTAAGAATAAATACGGATTCCTCACCTTCTCTGTGGGAGAGATTCAGAATGGAGATCCTGTGGAAATGGCCCTTATGCTGGTGGAAGAAGGATTTAAGGTAAGCGAAGTATTTGCCACAATAGGTGAACTTAACTTCCACTTTATGAAAAGACTTTCAGAAATCAGTCCTGATACAAAGGTCTATTCTAACCTTTCTCCTTCAATGCTTTACTATGAAGAAGCTGATGCTAAGGCAGATATATTTATAGGTTCTGATGCATATTACTATCATCCAGATCTTCCAGGAATTGAATGGTGTGATGACGCACAGCCCTTTGGCTTCGATGGACTTATAAAATTATTTGAAAAGCTGGATCAGGCTATGGAAGGAGGTAAGTTAGTATGAAAAAGTTACTAAGATATCTGTCTCCCTTTGCACCCGACCAGTCCGGAGCCAGTGGTGTACTTTATGAATTAGGAGGCCTTATCATAATATGTGATGCAGGTGGCTGCGCCGGTAATATATGTGGCTTCGACGAGCCAAGATGGTTTACAAAAAAGAGTGCTGTTTTCAGTGCCGGACTTCGTGATATGGATGCCATCATGGGACGTGATGACAAGCTTATAGCAAAGCTGGCAAAGGCACAGGAAAGTGTAAATGGTAAATTCACTGCCATTATAGCAACCCCGGTTCCTGCAGTTATTGCAACTGATATGAAGGCTCTTAAAAGAATGGCCGAGAAAAAAATCGGCATACCATGTATAACGATAAATGCAATAGGCACCCGATACTATGATGAGGGAGAGGAAGAGGCCTGGCTAAGTCTTGCTCAGGAATTTGCAGGTACATTTGATACTGATAGGGATGAGGATAAAAATACTGAAAGTCCTGAAGGTTCTGATACTATTAAAATAATTAAGAATTTTGATTTTTCCAATAAGACCTTAGTCCTTGGAGCCAGCCCCCTGGAGACAGGCTATACCTCTTCTGGTCCCCTTGAGGAGGCCTGCAGGGCATATCAGATAGAGGAACCTGTGATTCTTGGAATGACTCCATCAGATGATAGTCTTACTGCCCTTGATCTTGTAAGGGCTTCAGATAAATACAAGGAAATACTGATCGTAAGCCCAGCTGGTTTAAAGGCTGCTAAGTATCTTAATGCTACTTACGGTATTCCATATAAGGTTGGATATCCTTTCATACCAGAAAGAGTTATTAAGGATCTAAAGGCTGCAATAGCTTCTGATAAGGATAACAGAGCCCCTCGCATTCTGATAATTCATTCTCAGTTTGCGGCTAACCAGCTTAGAAATAATATAATCAAGACTATGTCTGATGAATCTTTCAATCCATCAATCGACTGTGCAAGCTTCTTTATGCAGAGCCCTGATTATATGGAAGAAAAGGATTTTAGACTTAATGATGAGGATCAGCTTTTTGATATAGCAGCTAATAATAGCTACGATTATATAGTTGGAGATAAGGATATAAAGCTTCTCCTTAAAGCAGCAGGCTTTAAGGGTACATTTATAGAATATAACCACTACGCAATCTCAGGGGAGGGAAGCTTGTGATCACATATAACATCAAGGTTTATGGAATAGTACAGGGGGTTGGATTCAGACCCTTTGTCAGCCGTACCTGTCAGAATAATGGGATCAAAGGAACAGTTGCAAACCGGGGCTCCTATGTTGAGATATTTGCCCAGGGTCAGACTATAGACCCACTCCTGGAGGCACTTGAAAATTCACCTCCGGACAGGTCAGTCATTCTAAATATTATAAAGACCAAGCTTGACCCTGCCCCCTCTTATGACGACTTTCAGATAATCGAAAGCGAGAAGGACCAGGGGGAAATATTTGTATCACCAGATATAGCCATATGCGACAAATGTAAAGCCGAGCTATATGATAAAAACAACAGGCGATATATGCATCCATTTATCAACTGCACCAGCTGTGGTCCAAGACTTACCATACTGGAATCCATGCCCTATGACAGGGAAAGAACCAGCATGAAGGAATTTGAAATGTGTCCCGAATGCCAATATGAATATAGTCATCCAGAGACCAGAAGATATGATGCACAGCCAGTCTGCTGTCCAAATTGTGGCCCCAGGGTTTATACATTTGATCCTAAAACCTCTGATTCAAAGGATCTGAATAATCTTACTTATGATAGAGAGGCCATAATTAAGGCAAGGAAGGCCATCATAGAAGGAAAAATTGTTGCCATAAAGGGTATAGGCGGCTTCCACCTATGCTGTGATGCCACAAATAAAGAGGCTGTATCCAGACTCAGACTTCTTAAGCATAGACCTATGAAACCCTTCGCTGTAATGATGAAGGATGAGGATACAGTTAAGAGGGAATGTGTCTACCAACACCACTCACTGCTTACAGGTCACCAGAAGCCTATAATTCTTCTTAAGAAAAAGGAGAATACCAGGCTGGCGGATTCGGTAGCTCCTGATAATCCTAACATTGGTGTCATGCTTCCATATACTCCAATTCATCTTCTTCTATTTGATTATGACGATGAATATACCTGTCCTGACTGTCTGGTTATGACAAGTGCAAATGCCTCTGGCGCACCTATCTGCAGAACTGATCAGGATACAATTTCTGAAATAAGTAATTTTACCGACCTGGTTCTTTCTAATAATAGAACCATAAGAACCAGGGCCGATGACACGGTTACTGATTTCTACAGGGGAAAGCCTTATATGATACGTAGGTCCAGGGGATTTGCTCCACTGCCGGTAATGATAAGTAATGATATGAAGGGTTCTGTACTTGCTATAGGTGGAGAGCTGAAGAATTCATTTTGCATTGCAAAGGATAAGCTCCTATACCCTTCTGCTTACGTAGGAGACCTGGCAGATATTCGTACTGTTCAGGCTTTGGAGGACTCTATTAAAAGAATGGAGGAGCTTCTAGAGGTAAAACCTCAGCTTGTGGTTTCAGACCTTCATCCAAATTACAACTCTACTGCCCTGGCAGAGGATATGGATTTACCACTGCTTAAGATCCAGCACCACTACGCCCACATACTTTCCTGTATGGCGGAAAATGATTATCTGGATCCCGTCATAGGTGTATCCTTTGATGGTACCGGCTACGGAAGTGATGGAAGCATATGGGGTGGTGAATATTTATTATGCAATACTTCAGGCTTTGAAAGACTGGGTCATATATCACCATTTATACAGTCAGGCGGGGACCTTTCCTCTAAGGAAGGCTGGCGAATAGCTGCATCCATTCTTGGAGATTTTAAAAATGGTGAAAATGCATATTCCTATTCAGATATAGAAAAATTAAACCTCTGTTCAGAGACAGAATTTAATCTATTAAAAAATATGGCAAATGCAGGTATAAACAGCGTAACATCCACAAGTGCCGGAAGGCTCTTTGATGGCATGAGCGCCATACTTGGAATAAGGCATTCATCTACATTTGAAGGTGAGGCATCGACAGCCCTTATGTTTTCTGCCATGAAGGAATTAGAAGCCTGCGACAGTGACTATCTTAGTGCTATAAAGTATGGCAGCCACCTTGTAAAAGATATAAGGCAGGCAGGAAAAGTATGTCCTTCAAATGTTGATACTTCTCCTCTAAATGATATTTATGATACTAACCAACTGTTACGCTATCTTACTAATGAATATCTAAGCGGCCAGGACAAAGAAAGGCTTGCCCTCCTCTTCCATATAGGGCTTGCCCATATAATTACTGAAGAGGTTTCAAAATATAGTGATAAGACAGGTCTTGATACAATAATGCTAAGTGGTGGAGTTTTCCAGAATCTCCTTCTTCTTGCATTTACTGAGGACTCTCTTAAAGCCAGAGGACTTAAGGTATATCACCATAGTCTGATTCCACCTAATGATGGTGGAATAGCCCTTGGACAGGCACTGGCGGGACTGGATTATTTAAATAAATAATTTACGTCATAGGTTTTGTTTAGCTTTATATTTTCACTTTGGCTTATGTTTATTTCAAATAACATTTTCAAGGCTTATGACGCTGTTTAACGATATTAAATCACAAAGAATATAGGAGGAATTTAAAATGTTATGTGTAGGACTTGCAGCAAAGGTTGTTAGTGTTAAAGATGGTACCGCAATAATCGACGCAAGCGGTGCTAAAAGAGGTGTCAGTGCAGAGCTTCTGGAAGATCTTGAGCCAGGAGATTATGTTATGGTTCATGCAGGAGTTGCTATTGCCAAGATAACTGATGATGATACCAATGAGACTATGGGCATCCTGAAGGAACATTCGAGATAGGTGGATTATGGTAGGATTAATTGTTGCTCGATCGAAGAATAATGTAATAGGTAAAAATGGAATGATCCCTTGGAGAATAAAGGGAGAGCAGAAGCAGTTCAAGGAGCTTACTACGGGAAATGTGGTTGTTATGGGCCGCAAGTCCTATGAGGAGATTGGTCGTCCCCTTCCGAACAGAAAGACAATCGTGATTTCAAGAACAAAGAAGTATGAAGGAGAGAACCTCGCTACAGCAGCTTCTGTTGAGGAAGCTATCGAAATGGCGGGTGATGAGAAGGTTTATATCTCAGGCGGATATGGTCTCTATAAGGAAGCACTGCCCCTCGTGGATGTAATGTATATAACAGAGGTTGATACCCTAGTTGAGGACGGAGATGTATTCTTCCCTGAATTCAATGCGGATGATTTCGACGTTGAGGTCGGTGAGACCGGCGGCGACGAGATCAAGTTCACAAGAATGACCTATACGAGAAAAAAGTAAAATAAAGGAAAAAACAAATGAATGAAGTAATTGATAATGCAAGAGAGATAATAAGCGGCTATAAAGGCCGTAAGCTCCGCATCATGGAAGTTTGCGGAACTCATACTCATGAGATATTCAGGCTGGGGATCAGAAGCCTGCTTCCGGAAGACATAGATCTTATATCCGGACCAGGCTGCCCCGTTTGTGTAACCCCGGTTGGATTCATAGATGAAGCCATATATCTGGCCCTTGAAAAAAACTGTGTCATATGCACATTTGGTGATCTTATCAAGGTTCCTGGAACAAAATCCAGCCTTGCAGGTGCAAGAACAGAGGGAGCGGACATACGCCCTGTTTATTCACCGGATGATGCTGTTGAACTGGCCAGAGAGAATCCAGATATGCAGGTTGTTTTCCTTGCAGTTGGCTTTGAAACAACCACTCCATCAGCCTGCCTTGCAGTTAAAAAGGCAGCAAAGCTTGGACTGGATAATTTCTCAATACTTACAGCCAACAAGACCATGCCAAATGCATATGCCAAGTTAAAAAACAGTGCAGATGCATTTCTCTATCCAGGTCATGTAAATGCAATCACAGGTAATGCCGTCTGCCAGGATCTTAAAAATCAGGGTGTATCCGGTGTAGTTGCAGGCTTTACAGCCAGTGAACTTATGACTGCCATTGCTGTTATTGTTGAGAAGTCCAAAACTGGCCAGCCCTTCTTTGTAAACTGCTATCCAAGAGTAGTAAAGGAAGAGGGCAATCCTGCAGCCCAGAAGCTTATGGACCAGGTTATGGAGCCTACCGATACTGAGTGGCGTGGCCTTGGAATCATAGAAAAGTCTGGAATGAAGCTTAGAGAAAGCTACTCAGATTACGATGCACGTATTAAGTTTAGTGTACCTGATATAAAGGGTAAGCCAAATCCAGCCTGTCGATGCGGTGAGGTTCTTCAGGGACATTGCAAGCCAACAGACTGTCCAATGTTTGGCAAGGCCTGCAATCCTCTCCATCCTGTAGGTGCCTGCATGGTATCTGACGAGGGTGCCTGTGCTGCATACTATCATTATGGACCATCAATAAATATTGAATAATATTCTGATTAAATATAGCAACCCCTATATTTAATTATTTATAGATATCGGGAAATAATACTATTGAGTTATATATGATTTTTACCAATTTATAATTTTGTTTTTAATTTTAAAATATATATAGAAAAGGATAAATACCATGGATGATGTAATAACAATGGCTCATGGTTCTGGCGGTGTCCAGACCTCTAAGCTTATAAACAATCTTTTTAAGAAGCATTTTGATAACC
Organism: Eubacterium sp.; assembly: GCA_024696635.1. Lineage (GTDB taxonomy): Bacteria > Bacillota > Clostridia > Lachnospirales > Lachnospiraceae > Eubacterium_Q. Next base: position 7,153 of record JAILGP010000134.1, read on the forward strand.
CTTATCTTACAGCGGATGATGCTGCTGTACTGGATATTCCTGCCGGAAAGCTGGCTATGTCAACAGATGGATTTATAGTATCACCCTTTGAATTCTCTGGCGGAAATATTGGAAAGCTTTCTATCTGCGGAACTGTAAATGATATAGCATGTATGGGTGCAAGACCTAAGTATCTCACCTGTGCTATGGTAATCGAAGAAGGCTTCCCTATTGCTAAGCTTGACCAGATTGCTGCTTCCATGGCAGAAACTGCAAAGGCTGCAGGTGTATACCTGGTTGCAGGTGATACCAAAGTTGCAGGAAAGGGACAGGTAGATAACATTTTCATTACCACAACTGGTATAGGCCAAATCATTGATGGTGCTGACACATCTGGTGCATATGCAAAACCCGGGGACAAGATTATCGTAACCGGCGACATTGGAAGACATGGTTGTACTATACTGCTGGCAAGAAATGATTTTAAGATTGATCTGGATATAAGCAGCGACTGCGCACCTCTTAACAAGAACGTTGAGGCTATGCTGGAGGTAACAAAGGATATACACGTAATAAGAGATGCCACACGTGGTGGTGTCGGAACCGTTCTCTATGAGATTGCTGGCGAAAGTAATGTTGGTATATCACTTAATTCTGAAGATGTACCTGTAGATCAGGGCGTAAAGGGCGTATGCGGAATGCTTGGACTGGAGCCGCTCTATCTTGCATGCGAAGGACGACTTGTTGTATTTGCCCCTGCAGATAAGGCTGATGATATAGTAGCAGCCCTTAAGAATTGTCCTAATTCAGAAGGCGCTGCCATAATAGGTGAAGTAACAGCAGAAAATCCTGGCAAGGTAGTTCTTACAACAGCAGTTGGAGCCAAGACCATGCTGTCCCGCCCAAGCGGAGAACTTCTCCCAAGAATTTGCTAATTTACCAAATTATTTGATTGCGATTCCCCTGACTCTTGCTTCTATGGCAAGTTCAGTACGGTTTGCAAATCCAGTTTTGTCTAACATATGCTGAATATGTGATCTTACTGTGTTGACAGAAAGGTTAAGTCTTTCAGCTATTTCTCCATTTCCTGCTCCGGTGGTTAATTCTCTAAGGACTGCCAGTTCAGCCTGTGTAAGGTCTGAACTCATTACCATACCGAATTCTTCCTCCGGAACATGATCTGGGAATATATGCTCTCCCGCCATTGTTCTATGCATAATATCCAGAAGAGGCTCGTGACTTACTTCCTTATACCAGAAGCTGTCTACTCCTATTTCCCTGGCTCTATCCAAAAATCCGGCTTCAGGCATGGAGGTTACAACTATCAGCTTAACATCCGGATAGTTTTTTCTTACATAAGCGCAGGCATCAAGTCCATTACTTCCATCTGCCATAACAACGTCCATTAATATAACATCAACCCTATACCTGGCAAGGTAGACATCAACAAGGCTTGCTGATTCAACTGATTTAACAAGCTCGAAATCTTCATCATTTTCAACGAAGCTTTCAAATAGCTGTCTTGAGATTTTCTGATCATCTACAATCATCACCTTTATACTCATAGTTTTACCTCCAGTTCAAACTCACCATCCGAATGTAAATACATTTCACCACCCTGCTTTTCCACCAGTCTTCTTAGAGAAGCAAGACCACCTGTTTCAACAATTCTTTTACTTGGCTGTTCACCATTATTTTTTATACTTATCTTACTATCATTTACATTTATAAAAAGCATGTCCCCTTTTGCATGCCTTATGGTATTCGTCATACATTCGTGAATCGCTGTGACAAATATATGCCTTTGTGGCTGAATCGAGGGAATCCTTCCTTCAATTTGAAATGTTACGCCCACGTCATTTGCTGTATTCATAAGCTGAATAAACTCATCCTTCTTCTCTTCAACCCTGGCATTACGGAAGAAGCTGGTATTTTCCTTCCACATATCCAGAAGCTTTTCACTCTTCTCTTCACTACCTTCACCTTCAACAAGATAATGTTTTGTTGCTATTAGAACCTGGCCCAGATAATCATGGACACTGACTTTGGCATCAAGTATCTCAGAATTAATGGTAACCTCATCTATCATTTTATTAAGCTCTTCCAAACGACGATTCATATCCACCAGCTTGGAATTCTCCTCCTCTAGCTGACTATTAACCTCGTAAATGTCATTTACATCGTTCAGAATCATCTCATGACATTCCTTATTTTCTATGTATATAATATGTTTTCTGACCATATATATATTACCCTCACCCAGTTTAATTATATGGCCCTCCTCAGTAAGCTTATTTCCAATCCTTTCCTCTATCATTTTTTCAAGACCTACTCCATTTACAGCCTTCATCTTAAAAAAATTATCAATGATTCTTTCCATCATTGGATTAATTAAAAGAGGAAGTCCTTCTGCAGTATATACAAAAAGACCTTCAGGAAGTATATCTATACTCTCCTTGATTGACATATTATTAAGCCTGGTACTCTTATATTTTAAATAATCCATATATGTAAATATAAGAAAAGCCGCCATGACCACAACATTCAGGATAAATATAAAAAATGGCAAGGCATTTACCAGCTTAAGAGCCCACTTAGGATTATCATAATAAAATCTCATGCACATTACTATTTCAAAGTACATATATTCAAATATCAAAAAGAAAATATTCAGAATGTGCTTAGTCTTAGACATTCCTATTTTGGAATATAAAACATAAACAGCAGTCTGAAGCCAGAAAATAATCATAACAAGGCCCAGAATAGGTCCCAGGATATTTCCTGACACATTCATAACACTTGTCATCATTATTGGTATTCACCCCCTGATTCATATCTGAGTTCAGGTTCCTCGTCATCATCCACCGTCATTTCCAACAGAAGTCCCTTATCTGTCTCATCAATTTTTACATAGAGAAATGCTACTTTCCCCACAAGCTTTTCCAGATTATTTCCAAATCGCTCGTAAATTTCAATTACAGCCTTACCCTCATATAATTTATCCTCAGGCACTCTGAAATCAAGATATGACTTTATACCGGCAAGTTCTGCATATTCAAGAGACTCTCTGACTGAAAGGTCAAGCTCCTTAACCAATATCATATCCTTATTCATCAGAAGACTAAGATTACACCACCTTTTGATATAGGCTCCAATTACAGAAATACGGGCCAGCTTTTCTCTGTCATCCATATGGGACTTAATAAGGTCTTCTATCTCCTGGTTTTTTTTCTCCATCCTTTGGGACATATTTGTATAAAGCCTGTCTCTGGTTTCCAGCTTAACCTTCTTCTCCTGAATCCTCTTTTCTGCACTTAGAAGCTCCCTCTCCTGAGATAACATTTCCTTTACCTCAGAAAGCTGGGCTCTTTTTTCCATGAGCTGGCTTATATCATCTATCCATATAACCTCTCCACCGGCAATAGAATGTCTGTGAATACGTCTTCCCTTTCCTATTTTATCATTTTCAAAACCTTTAGTACTGTAAACAATCTTCCTATCACTGTTCTGAATAACAGTATTTGTAGCAGAAGCCTCAAAAAGCTTATCATAATTCCTATTCGAAACCACCATACCTATCTGAATACAGCTTTCCCAAAAGCCTACTATAAGAACAGAATAAAACTGATGAAAATGAATTATAGTTACTCCATCTATTACAAGTAAATCAGTAAATACAATGATGCAGCTAAATACAATACCTAATATAAAAAAACTAAGAGGAATCCATATATATTTTTTTGCACTATCAATGGATATTTTCCTAAATGTAAGAACAATAGATATAATCTGAAGAACCACTATCCAGATAGCGATCAAAGCATATACAGGACCATAGGTGTATTCATTATCAGCATGTTCAAAGCCATTATAAAAATAAAAAAGCTCCTGATGAAAATCATTTGTGTAAACCAGAACTACCAGAGTAATTGCCACAGAAAGTAATGGCTTAAAAACTTTATAAAGAAATTCCACATCATATTTACCAAGACAAAGAGAGATAAAGAAATTGATAAGGGGAAATGCAATCATTGGAATATAGTAAGAATACCAGGTATATCTTGATTCAATACTATTATCCACAACAAAACTATATCTATAAAGCTGAAAGAAATGCCATAAAACAAGAAAAAAAACCAAGGTCTGAAAAAGCTTTCTTATTCTGGAATCTATAATTCTTAAATGTATACTAATTGCCCAAGAAATTAAAATCACAGGCAGAATTATTATGATGAAGCTACGATCAAAATAATTGACAGGAATCTTATCGTTTAATATCCTTTCGAAAAACAGAGCTATAACGATAATTGTCGTAAAAAATATGAGATATTTTGTTCTCCTGGTTATCAGCATACCTTAAATCCTAACCTTACAGCCCTTTCCTAATAATATTAATCACAATAAAAATTGTTCCTGACCTTCATATATGATAAAATGAAATGTGTAATGTGTCCATATTTTTGTTTGTATAAAAATTGGTGAACATATATGAAAGAAAAAATTTCTAAACTATTCAAATCATCAGAGAGGTCAAAAAACTCTGATTCATACTTACAAAAAACAGTATCTAAGCATTCCCACATACTTAGATATATCACTTTGCTTGCGCTTATTTTTATTACTTTAGTAATACTTATCTCTAATCCTTCCATTCTTGCTAAAAACTCATCTGGTCAGGACTATGATGTCAAAATTGACCCTACTGGTATGGGCGAATTTTATTCAACAGTTCTTTATGACAGTACAAATGGACTTCCAACCTCCGAATCCAATGCTATCGCCGAAACTGAAGAAGGCTTCATCTGGGTTGGTGGCTATAGCGGCCTTGTCCGTTATGATGGAATCAATTTTGAGAGAATCAATCCTAAGGAAGGAATAACCAGTGTAGTAAGTCTATATGTAGACAGTAAAAACCGTCTCTGGATTGGAACAAATGATGCCGGTATAGGAGTATACGACGGCCAGGAATTTACATTTTTCAATAAAGGTATAGGCCAGAGCGACAATCTTAAATCCTTGTCAATCAAAGCAATAACCGAAGATAAAGATGGTAACATCATAATCGGTACTACTCATGGAATGGGTTATATAGATAATGATATGAAGCTTCATTCCATAAACATTTCCCAACTTAACGAAGAATACATATGCGAGCTCAGGTCCGATAATAATGGAATTATATATGGAGTCACAAATGATGGTTCTCTCTTCACCTACCAGGACGGCAAGATGACAAACCTGTTAAGTGGCCAGAAGCTGAATATTGGCTATATAAGAAGTGTTCTTCCGGATCCCAACAATCCCGGCTACGTTTACATAGGAACTGAAGATTCTTACATATATTACGGAAGTCTTGAGGATAAATTTAAAAATCGTTCCACCATAGATGTAAGTCCCCTCACCACCATAAATTCAATTGAATATATAGATGGTGTAAAATGGATATGTGCTGATAATGGTATAGGAATGCTTACTGACGAAAACTTCATAGTATTAAAGAATATTCCAATGGATAAGTCCATAGGCCACATGATGGCTGATTATGAGGGAAATGTCTGGTTTACGTCCACAAGACAGGGACTTATGAAGGTAGTGCCAAATGAATTCGTAGATATTCAGTACAAAAATGAACTGGATACAATGATAGTCAATTCCACCTGCATATATAATAAAACCCTTCTCCTGGGTACAGATTCCGGACTGACCCAGACCTATATTAAGAATGAATCCGAAAAAATAAACAAGCTTCCTATCAGAACCTGTACCAATGCCAAAAGCCGGGAAATCATCGGAACCTATAAGAATATGGTGGATCTGATGAAGGGAGTCCGTATCAGAAATATATTCAAGGATTCCAATAATATACTATGGTTCAGTACCTTCAGCGATTTAGGTCTTGTTAAATATGATGATGGAAATGTAACTATATACGATGAAGGTGACGGTCTTCCATCCACAAAGGTAAGAGCTGTATCTGAACGTTCAGACGGTAAACTCATGGTTGCCCTTACCGGCGGTTTTGTTATTCATGACGGCAAGGAAGTAATTGACTCCTATGGACCAGATGAAGGACTTATAAATACAGCTATTCTTACGGTTTGCGAAGGCGATAATGGCAAGATGCTCCTGGGCTCTGATGGAGATGGAATATATGTTATTGATTCCGGCTCTATTTCTAAAATCGGACTTTCTGAAGGCCTTAAATCAGAAGTAATACTCCGTATCATTCCTGACAGAAACCGTGGACTTTACTGGATAGTTACCAGTAATTCTATTGCATATCTTAAGGATGGGAATATTCAGACTATAGATAACTTCCCATATACCAATAACTTTGATATGTATGAAAATGCAAATGGTAATATGTGGGTTCTCAGCAGTAATGGTATATATGTTGCAGAGACAGAGGATCTTCTGGCTAATAAGGAATTAGATTATGCATTTTATAATATCAATTCAGGCCTTCCTTGTGTGGCAACAGCTAATTCATATAGTTATCTGGATGATGATGGGGTTCTTTATATATCAGGTTCAACAGGTGCATTTAGCGTTAACATCAATGATTTCAGCGAAAGAATAAGCGATATTAAAATGGCCATTCCTTATGTCGATGTAGACGGGCAGACTATTTATCCTGATGAAAATGGTATTATAAATATCCCTTCTCATGTAAAACGTATCACAATCTATCCTTTTGTTTTCTCATATTCTCTCAAGAATCCTAAGATATCCTATCAGCTTAATGGATTCGATGATGAAGAAATCACTGTAGAACGTGATGAATTAAAGCCTATAAGCTACACAAATCTTTCAGGTGGAAGATATAACTTCACCATGGTACTTAAGAGTAACATTACCGAGGAAGAAAGATCTATATCTCTGGTTATCGATAAAAAACGCCTGCTTTATGAATATAACTGGGGCAAATTCCTTATTGCCCTTATAGGTCTTCTCATTGTAGCAGGATTAACAGGGCTATACTTCCATCGTAAAACCGCAGGTCTTCTTGCTAAACAGCAGGAAAACAAGCTCTTCATCAGGGAAATGATTGAAGCCTTTGCTAAAACAATTGATATGAAGGATACTTATACAAATGGTCACTCAACACGAGTTGCTGAATATACCAAAATGTTGGCTGAAGAGCTGGGCTATGACGATGAAGAGGTTGAGAAATTCTACAATATTGCCCTTCTTCACGATATAGGTAAGATTGGTATTCCTCCTGAAGTTCTTAATAAGCCTGGAAAACTTACAGACCAGGAATTCAATATAATCAAATCTCACTCAGCCCTGGGCTATAAAGTACTTAAGGATATAAGTATCATGCCTGAGCTGGCTGTAGGTGCCGGTGCCCACCATGAAAGACCTGATGGTAAGGGATATCCTAAAGGCCTTAAGGGGGATGAGATACCAAGAGTTGCCCAGATAATCGCTGTGGCAGATACATTTGATGCCATGTATTCTGACAGGCCTTATAGAAAGCGTATGAACTTCGATAAAGCTGTTTCCATCATCAAAGAGGTTTCTGGTACCCAGCTCTTCCCAGACGTGGTTGATGCCTTCCTCCGTCTTGTGGAAAAAGGCTATTTTAAAGCTGAAGATGATGACGGTGGTGGAACAACTGAGGATATAAATAATATTCACAAGAAATTTGACAAAGAAGAAAAAGCGAGAGAAAAGCAAAATCAGGCCGAAGAAAAGAAAGATTCTATAGATAATACAAGCTCGGAAGAAAGTAATAGCTCTGGAAATAATAAAAAATCTGGAGATAATAAAAAAACAGAAAATAATAAAAAATCTAGGTATAATAAAAAATCTAAATATAATAAATAAGACTCTTGACAAGTTGAATAAGGACTTTTATTATTAGTTAAATATATTTAACTTTATAAATATTTCTTAGAGAATAATTTTTATAATAATCAAATATATTTATAATTAATAGCTTAGTTACTTATTTTAATA
>JAILGP010000185.1 GCA_024696635.1 Eubacterium sp.
TATGATAACTGTCATTATAGGCATTTTCCTTGTTATAATGGGATTCTCACTCATAATACTTATATTTATGAGTATTCGTTTTAGTCTTCATGCAACCATAAAGAGGGAAGAAAAAGAGATTGGAACCATGAAGGCAATAGGCGTGGACAGTCTGGCATATAAGTCCCTTTTTATTGTGAAATATATAGTATTTGCGGTGGCAAGTGGCGCCCTGGGTATAATATTTGGGATTCCACTTTGCAGATTTATGATAAATCATTTTGTAGTTAATACCCTGAACCCAAAGACAGAAGTTTTTATTGTTCTCGGTATTATAGCGAGTATTTCCTTTATTTTACTGATGATAATCTTTTCCTTCTTTGCTTTAAATAGAATGAGAAAAATATCAGTAATGGATACGATTCATGGAGAAAACAGAGGAGAAAGATTTAAGAAGCTTCCAGGAGTCTTTCTGCATAAGAGCAGGCATGCGGCGGTTCCTTTCTTTCTGGCATCTTCAGATATAGTAGGAAGACTTAAGAGATATATATATCTGATCGTAAGTTATACGCTGGGAATTACTTTGCTTCTTATGGTAGTTCAGCTTAAGGAAACTGTTGTAAGTGACAATTTTAGAAAAAATTATTGGATGATAGCTGATAGAGAAGTATTAATAAGGCCTGAAGATAATCTTAGAGAAAAGCTGGTATCACAGGAAGGCAGTTATAGAAATGTATTTCAGTATTATGAAAAATACTATAACGAAAATGGAATTCCTCTTAATATCCAGATAATTGATTACCAGGAGGCTACATGGAAAGCACCGGGCCAGGATGTTGGTATAAACTTATATTTTGATAACGAAGATGTAGAGCTGGAAAAGCTTAGGTTTGTAGAAGGTGGCAAAGTGCCTGCACTTAAAAATGAGGTCGCAGTAGCCCATAGTCTTAAGGATACAAAAGGAGTTAATCTGGGTGATACTGTAACCCTGGTATACAGGGTATATCAGGATGATGGATTTACCCTTAAATATGTGAAAAAAGATTATCTGGTAACGGCTTATTTTGAAACTATGATGAATAATGGTATGCCATCATTTATCATGACTGAGCCGGATGAGAATTATTTTACAGATGACTGGGATCTTTTTAACGAATCCATAGATGTGCCGGAAGAGGAATATGATGCAACCATTGAGAAGATGCGAAATGTCAATAAAGATATAATGATATGGGATTTTGACCAGGTCCTTGATTTTGATCTTGGAAATGAATTTGGAACAATCTTTGATATGCTCTTTATGGTGATAGCCATTCTTATGTCAGTAACTATCTTTGCAATGACCTTCCTATATCAGCAGATTTTCATTGAGGAAGAAACAGCAGATATAGCAATGCTGAAGAGTATCGGGGTTGGTCGTAGCAGTATAAGAGGATGGCATTATATCAGAATAATTATCCTGGTGGCGTGTGCCGTAATTTTAGGTCTCATCTTATCCTTTACTGTATCAAAAGTACTCTTTAATCAGGTGGGAATTACAGTCATGGGAGTCGGAAGATTTGTACTTGCATCACCAACTGTTCTTTCTATGATGGTCATTCCCCTTGGGCTGCTTATTCTTGTTACCATCAGTTTACTCCTGGCATTTAAACCAATTGATAATATAAAGATATGGAGAGTCAGAGATGAATAAATTATATAAAAAAATAGTATGCTTTACCCTGGGCATCGGAATGCTGGTCTCTCTTTGTGGGTGTGGCAGTAATGTTGCAGAAGTTCAGTCGGAGGGGATGAAAAAGGTTGGCTCTTTAAATGTAGAGGAAGAGGCCGCATACACAGATGACAGTGAGAAAGAAGATGTGATAGCAACCTACTCTTCTTCAGATGGACTATGCCTTATCGAGAAGTATCCAACTTATTATGATGTTAGCTTAGATTATGAAAAGGGGCAGCCGGCGGAAGTAGGAAAGGCTTACGCCCAGACTATACTGGAGGCTGTTCCAGGCTTCACAGATAACTTTGAACCATATCTTCATGAGAATATCAGAGGTGCCTTTAATGGTCGAAAGATTAATTATGATGCTCTTGAAGAAAGAATAGAGACTTTAATTGATTCACTTCCTGAGGAATATAAGGAAGAAGTTATAAGCTTTGCGAAAACCATATCACAAGGGGAAGATGGCTATGCAGAAGATGGTAAGCTTAGTTATATTGAGGCACTTACCATGCAGATCATTCCTGATGCTTTAAGACCTACAGCCTGCAGCGCTCTTTCTCTTGGAGGGGAAAAAACAGTCAGTGGAAAGAGAATATCTATAAGAAATCTTGAATGGAACATTGGAAGCAGTAATCAGATGACTGAGATCCATGCAGTCACACATATGAAGAAGGGCCAGAATTCAATAACTACAGTTGGTATACTGGGTTTGCTTGATATAATAACTGCGGTAAACGATGATGGAGTTATGATCGGGATTCTTGATGTAGGTTCAAAAGAAGAACTTCCTTTTGTTTATGAGGGTAAAAAGTGCTACACATTTGAGATAAGATATGCTCTGGAACATTTTCATAATGCAAAAGAAGCAGGAGAATACCTGGTAGAAGAAAGCGGGGACTTTACATGGTGTAATAATCTCCTATGTACTGATGAGAGGGATGCATTTTGCTGTGAAAATGCTACTAAGGAGGTTGCGGCAACCGGTAAAGCAAGGTCAGTTCTAAGAACTAAAGACTCAAAGCTTATGGATGGACTAACCTGGGATACGCCGGATGCACTTTGTATAGTTAATTCCTATGCTACAAAGGGAAATCAGGATGGTTTTACCGGAGAAGAGTTCAATATAACCCGTTTTGTGAAGTACAATAATTGGGTTAAGGAGAAGGATAAGTTCTCAATTGCAGATGCAAAAGGACTTGTTGCCAAAGAGAAGGTTGATGAATTCGTAGTCTCAAATGTTCATAACAGTGGAAATGTGCATACCGTAATAGTTGATTATGCTACAGGTAAGATTCATGTGGCATTTACCAAGGGGGACCACACAGATAATATTCCCAGATTTTTGGAGGTGGGTACTTACTAGAGCCCTGTAACAGTATAATACGTTTCCGGAGGTGGGCACTTACTAGAGCCTTGCAACAATTTACTACAAAAGATAGTAGTAAAGTGTTATTATGATTTTATGTGAGTAAGGAGTCTGAACAATCTGATTTTGGAGATGAATATGACTGATATTCTTGTGATTGAAGATAATGAAGAGTTGGGAGGTCTGATCCGGGATTTCCTGCATCGTGAAGGCTACTCTGTTGAGTGGAGGATGAATGCAGAAGAGGGATTAGATCTATTAAGAACAGCAGCTTTTAAGCTGCTGCTTCTTGACGTTATGCTGCCGGGAATGGATGGATATGAAGCACTTCAGGAGATTAGAGTTAAGCAGAAGCTTCCGGTACTTATGATGAGTGCTCGCACAGATGATCAGAGTAAGATCTTAGGACTTGAGCTAGGGGCAGATGACTATATAGATAAACCATTTTCTGTTGAAGTTCTTGGTTTTAAGATAAAGGCTCTGATCCGCCGTGCCTATGATATGACAGAGGATAGACAGCTTTTGTCATATGAAAGGATTACTATGGATGTAACAACCAGGTCGGTTTACAAGGATGGTAAGGCTGTTTCTATAACAGGTAAAGAGTTTGACCTTCTTGAATACATGATGAGACATCCTGAGATGGTTATTAGAAAAGAGGAGCTCTTCGATGAGGTCTGGGGTTTTGATTGCTTCAGTGAGCAGGGAAGTCTTAATGTTCATATCAGGTGGCTTAGAGAGAAGCTGGAGGATGATCCCAAGAATCCGACGCTGATACAGACTGTCTGGAGAGTTGGTTATAAATTTGGAGGCACTAAGGAATGAAGAGGTTGGCAAAGCTTTATATATTTGTAGTGCTTCTTTTTCTTACACTTTTTGTGGCAGCTAATCTGCTGTTTGCTTCATTTGTAAAAAAGAGTAATGAGGCAAGTAATATACTTATGAACCGTGTGGTAGATGGAATACATCAGAAGTATATAATGAGCACACTTCAGTATAGTTATATCGATCCGATAGGTGGGGGGAAAATTCAGAAAATTATAGATTCCTATATGGAAGAAGAAAGACCTCTGCTTGAAAAGGAGTATGGAAAGTCAGCGCTACCTGATGACGTAGTATATATTTCGGTAACAGATAAAAGAAGTGCAAATGAATCCCTCCTTCTAAATAAGGAGAATACCAGGGATAAGGTTTGGAAATTCTATGGTGGTGATGATACTACCCTGATTGGTTTCCTGATTTTTAGGTGTAAGGAAAAAGATGAAGGGGCAATCCTGCTTCTTTTAAATGTATGCCTTGCTATAGCATTTCTCATTGCAATAGGTATCTGTATATATATAAGCTCTGCGGTTCTTCGTCCTTTCGAGAAGCTGTCTGATTATCCTGAAAAGCTTTCGAAAAGTGAGATAACAGAAAAGCTTCCGGAGACAAAGAATAGAATGTTCGGTAGATTTATCTGGGGTCTCAATATGCTCAGCGATAATATGCAGAATAAGCAAAGGAAGGTTGATGAGCTTAGTCGTGACCAGATGACTATGCTTACCACTATTGCTCATGGAATCAAAACGCCGGTTGCCAATATTAAGCTATATGCAGATGCAATCAGAACGGGACTTTATCAGGAAAATGGCAAGATCAATAAGAGCGATGCTGAGATAGCTGGCAAAATAAGTAAGAATGCCGATGATATAACAGAAATAGTGAAGGAGCTTATAGATAGGGCCTCTGGCACAGTTGTTGAATTTGAACCTGATATAGAGTCATTTTACATTGAAGAGCTTAAGACCTTTCTTGAGGAAGAATATAGCAATAGGCTGAAAATGAATAGCATACCTTATTCCTTTGAGGTAAGTCATAATGCTATAGTGAAGAGCGATAAAAGTGGAATCTGCAGGATTCTTTCTCAGATTATGGAAAATGCTATTAAGTACGGAAATGGTGAAGGTATACATGTAAGCTTAAGTAAAGAAGAGGATGGATACTATTTTGTAATTAGAAATAAGGGCCAGGTTCTTAGTGAGAAAGAGCTGCCATATATATTCAACAGCTTCTGGCGTGGTTCCAATGCGGAAAGTGTTGGTGGTAGTGGAATAGGTCTTTTTGAGGCAAAAAAGATAGCCCAATACCTTTACGGAGATATATATGTTAAGGCAAATCCCGATGAAAATGAAATGGAATTCGATATATATATCCCGGAAAATGTATAGGCTATCTATCCTTTCATCTTTGATAAAAGGGAATATGAAAATCAAATAATTATTTCAATAATGATAGATATTATCACGGTAGCTGCCATAATATTGAAAAGTGAGCCAAGAATCTTGAGATGGAGTTCATATCAGAATTAGGAGGGTTATATTAGCGTTTATATAATTGTTTCCAGAAATTTATTATCCTCCGGTAATCGCTTACCACCTTGTCGATATCAACATCTCCCTGGTGTTGCATTTGATAGATATATCCCTCAGAGGCAAGATACATATCCTGGTACATAAGCTCCAGATCAAGCCCTTCCTTATATTCATTTGGATCAAGCTTCGGTATAGCTGTATTTGTTTTAATACTTTTGTATGGTGCGATTATTTTCTGTAATTCGTCCTTTACATCTTCATCATCCTCGTAATATGCCTTGAGGGCAAAGTTACTCATATCAGGGTATTTTCTCATCAGTTCAGCCTTCGCCAGAAGTCCCTTGTACATCATTTCAAAGATATCTGGCTCCTGATAACAGCCTGAACTTACAACATGCTCCATGGTTATCTCCTCGGCCTTTTTCATGAGGAATAGATAGAGCTCCTTCTTATTCTTAAAGTAGAAAAAAAGAAGTGATTTACTGATATCAGCTTCGTCAGCTATCTCTAGCATGGGACTTTTTTTGTATGAATTTTTAGAAAAGACGCGGAATCCTGCATTGAGTATGCGGTCCTGTTTCTCCTGTGGAAGTGCAAAGAATTTTTCGTTCATTTTCAGACCTCGTTATATAGTTACTATCTTTGTTGGTTTACTACACTGATATATCCTTACTGCTATATTTGATATATGCAATTATAATACATATCACCATAAATATCATACCAGGAGTAAGATAATCTACATTTATCTCCAGGTTGTTGATTATATCTGAACCCTCTGTATAGCCAAAAGGTGTAATGTACTTAAGCACCTTGGCGTCCTCAGATATATTTGCAATGATGTTAAGAAGGTACATGAGACCTGCGATTCCGATACCGATTCCCATGCCTGCCTTCTTGATAAAGGCAGAGATGCCGAAGCATATTCCGGCTATTTCAAACTGCATAAGAAGATATGCGCCGTGGAATAATATAAGTTCCTTCCAAAATATCTTCTCATCGATCATAACTATCGAAGCTATGGAGCATATGAAAACAATCAAGTTCATGATTATAATAATTGCAAATGTACTCATAAGCTTCTCACTTATCACGCGAATTCTTGAAACTGGGTGAGTCAGAAGATATTCAGCTGTTCGTTCCTTTTCTTCCTTCATAAGTGCTGAGATACCAATGATGGCAGCGAAGAAAGCACCACCTATACCCAGCATATTTCCGCCTTCAACTGCATAAAAGCCTATTAGAGTTCCGAAGTTAAGCTGGTCCATTCCGAAAGCTGCTGTGAAGTTGCCCATTGAAGAAAACATATCATTCACATCAGACATCTGTGACTCCATATCCGGATACATTAAGACACATGCTGCCACCAGAAGACCTATGGAAAAGCTCCATATGATTATGGCTAGCTTCTGCGATTTTATTTCCTGTTTAAATATTGTCATTTATACCTCTTTTCTAATCTTTGTGAGAGAAACTCCCACTTCTTTAAGCGTAGTAATTCATAAAGATTTCTTCTAGACTTGGTTCTGTTATGGTTAGATCCTTTGGTTCAACACTTCTCAGCATATCAAGAAGAACAGCCATCTTGCCGTTATAGAGAAAATCAGCTGCTCCTTTTTCCTCATCAAGCTTAAGGTCGGAAATGTATTTTTTTATGTCATTTCCATTAAGCGCCTTTACAAGTTCAGCCCTAACTCCGGATATTGAAACCTTCTTTGCACCTGTCTCTTCAAGTTTATCAACAGTATCCGACATTATGATCCTTCCATCCTTTATAAAGGCTGCTGTGTGGCAGTAGTTCTGAACCTCAGACAGAATATGTGATGAGAAAAAGATTGTTGCACCTCTGTCATTTTCTTCAGTAAGTATGTTGAAGA
This sequence comes from Eubacterium sp., assembly GCA_024696635.1. Classification (GTDB taxonomy): domain Bacteria; phylum Bacillota; class Clostridia; order Lachnospirales; family Lachnospiraceae; genus Eubacterium_Q. Next base: position 7,291 of record JAILGP010000185.1, read on the forward strand.
ATTCTCTTTGCATTAGTGGGTCAAGTCCGGATGTTGGTTCATCCAGTATCAGAAGCTTAGGACTATGTTGAACCGCACATACGATTCCAACCTTTTTTCTGTTTCCCAGGGACAGTTCGTCCACCTTTCTTCCAGGATCAAGTCCCAGTCTTTCAGCCAGCTCATTTGCTTTATCTTTACAATTTGCATTTCTAAGATTAGCGGAATATTTTATTACATCCTTAACCTTCATTCCGTTATAGAAATTAATTTCAGATGGAAGATATCCAGTCTCTCTTAGTATCTTGTCCTTCTCCATTTGAATGTCATACCCCAGAACCTTTGCGCTTCCGCTGGTTGGACGAATCAAGCCAAGCAGGGTTCTGATCGTAGTTGATTTGCCGGCCCCATTAGGTCCGATAAACCCGAAGAAGTCACCTTCTTTAACGGTAAGCTCCAGGTCGTTTATGCCTCGACTCTTACCATAGCTTTTTGTTAGCTTATTTGTTTCAATTGCATTCATATCTTTATCCTTTTTTACTCATTGACCGTGTCATTTTTTCATTCATTGACCATTGACCACAGTGGTTAATAATTATTATATTCCATTGACCGTTTTTGAGAAGACCGAAAAATTAATTTTTTTGGAATATATAAGTGGAATAAAAATAGTCTTAATTACTTTTTTGCCAAAGGGGTCTGACCCCAATGGTAAATTCAATTGCACACAATCTAATTTGCCAAAGGGGTCTGACCCCAATGGTAAAACCTTTGTGGAAAATAATGATAAATACTATTCTGTATATAAAGATGATGATAGATTCACATTTGAACAGTATCAGGATAAGGGACATAGTTATATGTTTAATGATCAAACTTATATTAATGATTTTAATGAAGAGTTTGATAAATGGCTGGAAACACTGGATTATGACTATAACCTGAAGGAGAATAAATCAAAATTTGCAGAAGATAAGACTGAATATATTAATAAGAATCTGGACCGCGAAAGATGGACTGATACATTGGATACAGAAATAGTGGAAAGCTTTATAAAGTTTTACAATGCCAATATGTGATATTTATGTATTACTTTTGCAACATAAACATCCCATATTGCAACTTGTGCGGATTTTCCTACAAGCCTGATTTTTTTCTGATATAGTTGCTTCATCAAACAAAAAGGAGCAAAACAAATATGAAAAAGAACAGATTAAAAAAAGGTATTATCATTACAGCAATCACATTACTTATTCTTGCGACAGGTGGTTCATTTGCCATGGGCGGTTATGTTGCAGATCAGATACTTCACCAGAATGCAGGTAAAGATACTCACGACAACAGCATCAAGCAGCTTGGTTTATGGGAATATGATTTAGATACATTTAATAAAACATATGCAGGTACAGAGATATGTGCTACCTCTGAAGATGGAAATACTGTTCCAGCAACATATTTTAATTCAAACAGTGAAACTTGCGTAATTCTGGTTCATGGTGCAGGCGGAGACAGAGTGAGCATCTATCCCCTTGCTGAAGGTTATCTTGATAGAGGATATGACGTGATCGCCATCGATCAGAGAGGCTGCGGCGCAAATGCGGATGACAGAGTTACCTTTGGAATAAACGAATCTCTTGATGTAAAGGCAATGGTTGAATATGCAAGACAGACTCTCGGCAAAAAGACAGTATATGTACACGGACAGTCAATGGGTGCAGAGACTACGGCAATCTATGCTTCAAATGTTACACCGGGTGCGGTAAATGCAGCTGATGCGGTTATCTGCGACAGCCCTGTTCCCGGAATGGAACTCATTCTTAAAGAAATGTTCGGTGACGGAGATACGGAAAACTTTATGGCAAGGTATCTCACAGGCACAAGTAAATTCTATATGGGACTTGTTAACGGAATCGATTATGACGATGCGGATACGATAAATGTCGTAAAGAACGATAATATTCCGACCCTCATCATCTGCTCAGATAGGGACAGTGTATGTCTTCCTAACCAGGTTGAAATGGTATATAATAATGTGGCATGTAAAAATAAGGCTATCGTACATTTCGACAGCGCACATATTGAAGGAATCATTGACTACCCTGAGGAATATATGGACAGCGTAGAGGAATTCCTGAATAAATAAACATAGGATGGAAATATGAAACTGAATCTTTTTGAAGATAAAAATCTGACAAACGAACATATCGATATATATTATACGAATATGCGTCCTGTCATCAAACAGCTGATCGATACCGTAAATTCCGAGCGACCGACTCTGAGCGGCCGTCCGGCGGATGAAGATGATGATGACGGGGAAGAGATAATTCTCGATGCAAAGGAAATATACTATCTCGATCATGTTGACCGAAAACTCTTTGCGTATACTAAAAACGGAGTATTCCGTATCATGAATACTCTGGCGAACTGCGAAGAATTGTTATGGAATTACGGATTTGTCAGAGTATCAAAATCTAATCTTATCAACATCTATAAGATCAGACAGTTAAAGCCCGACGTAAATATGAAGGTATATGCCACTTTTGATAATGGTGACAGAATATGTATCAACAGAAGCTATAACAAAAGCTTCAAGGAATATCTGAGTAGAATGAGGAGGATAAGTTGATGAAAGAAAAGATAAAAGAATACCTCATAGAACTTTGCCTGGCTTATACCTTTGTATCCGTTACCGGTGCAATAGTAAATATACTAGCTGGAACTGAAACCAACAACATAAATGTTCTTGTTATGTTTATAAGCTGTGCCATAGCAACCTTTGTTCTGTTCCTTCATAATCTTTTTGATAAGTTGAGCCCACTTGCAATGATGATAATTCAGTACTTCATAGCGGCTGGTCTTATTGCAGTTATGCTTGTTTTTATAAATGTATTCGTAGATCATATAACACCCCGTGGATGGTTTGAATATTATCGGTCCTTCACCATACCTTATATTATTCTTGCAGGTTTTTACTACTACAGAGTTTTCTCAGAGACCAAGGTAGAGGATGATCTCATCAAAGAGATACAAAGTAAGAGGGAGGGATAAGACATAAGGCCGCTCTATGTATTCACTTCAAAAAACTTTATCCCAGTCTTAGCGAGAGAGTGCCTCAGAGACATATAGCAACGTATCTTGGTATTGCGCCGGAATCGCTTAGCAGGATAAGAAGTGCTATGAAGGATTTTTAATTCAAAGAGCCCTTTTTTTTAAAATACATATAAGATATAATTAAGGCGTTTTATAAAAGTTATAATTGTTCGTGTTCAGAAAAAGATATTTAAATAGATATAAGTGGGGATATTATGATACTTGTTATTGAAGATGATCAGATGATTAATAACCTTCTTTGTAAGGTCCTTTCTGATAATGGATATGAAACGGACAGTGCCTTTGATGGAGAAGAGGCACTTATTAAGGTTCAGGAGAAGGAATATGAAATGATATTGCTGGACCTTATGCTTCCGAAAAAAACTGGTGAAGAGGTGCTGGCTGAGGTCAGGAAAACCAAAAACACTCCGGCAATTGTTTTATCAGCTAAGAATGAAGTTATTAATCGTATAGAGCTTCTTCGCCTTGGAGCGGACGATTATATCAGTAAGCCCTTCGATACGAAGTATTACCTCATCTACATCGAAGGGCTTACTGATATAATCGTCCGCTCCAAGGCGAAGAAGCTCTATACGATTAATAACTTCATTCTTAGCTGATAAAACAATTGCCGGAGTGTTTTTGGTTTTCCT
>JAILGP010000188.1 GCA_024696635.1 Eubacterium sp.
ATTTCTATTCAGATTTCTATTTAACAACCTTTTCAAAATCACTTGCGGGATGCTTGCACCATGGACAGATGAAATCCTCAGGAAGCTCCTCTCCCTCAAACTCATATCCACATATCTTACATCTCCATACCGTCTTGCCCTCAGGAGTTGTAGCTACAGCCTCAGGCTTTGGCTTGATATTCTTCTGATAATATTCATAGGTAGCAGATGAAGCATCGCTCAACACTTCCATATCAGTAACAGTACATATAAAAAGTGTATGAGAACCAAGATCAGTAGTATGTGTTATCTCACCCGATATAAAGGCATTGGTTCCATCCTTTATATAATATATGCCATTTGAAGATACATCATACTTATCATATCCCTCAAACTTATCCACATCCTTACCTGACTGGAAACCAAATCTCTTAAAGACCTCAAAATCGGCCTCCTCACTCAAAATAGAAATATTGAAAACCTTGGATTCCATCAGCATTTCATGTGTGTAATTAGCCTTATTTACTGCAAATGCAATCTGATTAGGATCAGATGTAACCTGAATAGCTGTATTAGTTATGCAGCCATTCTGCTTGTCCCCTACCTTTGTTGTCAGAACAAAAAGTCCATATGACAACTTGTACATTGCCTTACTATCCATAAGCATAACCTCCTAAAAAAATTAAACTAGGCGTAATAAAATTATCACGCAGACCCCTTCTTACCCAAAACCGCCCCAAAGGTTTTAAGTATTATCTTCACATCCAGAAGCAAAGAGAAGTTTCTGATATATTCATTATCAAGTTCAACAACCTCTTCAAAATCCTTTATATCAGATCTTCCTGAAACCTGCCACATACCAGTAAGTCCCGGCTTAATAGCAAGTCTGCTAAGATGATGCGGTGCATATTCCTTATACTCATCAAGTGTTGGCGGACGTGTCCCTACAAAAGACATATCCCCCTTAAGTATATTCCAAAACTGAGGAAACTCATCCAGACTTGTCTTACGGATAAAATGTCCAAGAGGGAAGATTCTAGGATCATTTTCCATCTTAAACATAAGACCCTGCATCTCATTTTGAGCCATCAGCTCCTTCTTACGTTCCTCAGCATCCATATACATGGAGCGGAACTTATATATTTTGAAGGTTTCTCCATTCTTACCTACTCTATCCTGAGAAAAGAAAACAGGTCCTGGAGACTGTTTCTTTATAATAGGCGCCAGAATCACATAGAAAATACCAGTAAAGACCAGTCCTACCAAAGATACAATAATATCAAATATTCTCTTAACCACAAACTCACCAACTGTTCCACTACTTATGGAAGAGGTAAGCATAGTATAATCTCCAAACTTAGCAATCTTAGCATTATTAAGACCACCAATACTTCCACTGATCTCCATATTTATAGTTATTCCCATGTTAAGGAGAAGGTCAGTGATTTTCTCAGTTTCCATCAGCCTTCCCACTATAAAGGCTTCGTTAATAACATTATTCTTAACAAATTCCAGGAGTTCCCCTTTTTTGATAACAGGAATATCCACCCCGGTATCTACCAGAGCCATCTTTGCAGCATGCCTGCTATCCTCATTTCCTCCTAAAAGCATAATGCCAGTAAGCTTATAATAACCAGTATTGTTTTCATTCATTGAATCAATAAAATTATGTATCTCATCCACATGAATTACAACTATAGTATTCCTAACATTCTTGCCCTTTTTATATCCACGTACAATTGCCGCCTTACGAAGAACCCTAAAAAGAAAGATTAATATCACATTGGATACAAAAAAATAACCTATAAACAAACGAGAATATACAGCAGAAACCTTAAAAGCAAAAAGAAACACAACTATAAATATAACAATTTCCGCATTAAGAAATATAGAATGTCCCAGCTCGTTAAATGGGCCCCTCTTAAGAATACCACTATGATAGTTATTAAAAAGCATAAGAAAAACATATACCAGTATTACACCAACGCATATAACTCTATAATCCCCATGCTTATTTATCTCAAAGATACTTCCAAATCTGATTATAAAAGATAATATCAGAGAAATAATACAAGCAATTATATCTAACACTATAAAATCCAAGTGTTTTGCTCTTATTCCCTTTTTTTTGTTCATTCTAAAACCCCTCTGTTTTAGTAAATATATAATCAACAACCCCCTTTAAAACTGTAGGGAACATAATCTTTATATCCATACAATTATATCAGGTTCAGCCTTTTTTCTCATCCTCTTCTTTCCAAACCAGGTATAGAAAAGAACATTTACAAATTTCTAATTATTATTTAGCATTTAATAAACTCACGTCAGTATACTAAATTTAATAATTAATGTCAAAAAATCAACACCAATAGCCCTATTTTAATGCTATTTCGAGACTTTTTCAGATATTTTACACTAGAAGAAGCAAAAACAACCACCTCTGTTAACTACCCTTATTCATACATTTAAAGTACAAAATCCAAGAAAAAAACGACTTAATATATATATCGTTTTACCACATATAGATTTATTTGTCATTGCAATTATATGTTCAATAATATAAACTAATATATGCAAAAATCATAATTATTTGCTTACAATAATATGAAAAATCA
>JAILGP010000023.1 GCA_024696635.1 Eubacterium sp.
AGATCCACAGCATCAGATTGCAGTTGAGAAGGCTGTAAGAAGAATAAATAGAAAGTACGGTATATCAGCCCTTGCTCCAATGGGGCAGATATTTATGGGAGTCGGAACTAAGCCTTCTGAGAAACTTGAAACCTTTGAGAAGGAATATCCGAATGATTTCCACGCAGGATGGATAGAGACATCAAGTCTGCTTGCAATGGATGAAGGTTATGTCAGAGAGGGATATAAGGATTTGCCAGATTCGAAAATATCAGATAAGGATATGATTTCACAGAAGAAACAACTGAGGGCTATGGGAAAGTATGGATATCTTGGATGTCCGAGAGTTTCTTCGAAAGAGTTAGGAAAAGAGTTAAATGATAACTGTATTGATTCGATTGTAGAGGCGGTAACTAGGTTTTATAAAAGAGATGGATATCAGAAGTATTCAGATTATTTTCTATATAAGATACTTCCGCTGCATTTTGGATTTTTTGGAAAAGTTAGAAGAAAGAAGGTGACGGGATAATGTATACCAGTGGACAATTTGCAATGCTTGGAAATGTAGGAAGAAAAGCTCTTCGCTTATATCGTGAAGAGGGGCTTCTGGTTCCTGCTATGCAAAGTGAGGAGAACGGATATTACTATTATGATGAATCACAGCTTTCGACACTTGCGACAATAAAACGCCTAAGAAGTATAGGGATTTCTTTATTTGAGATAAAACAGATTCTAAATGGAGAAGTATCTGAGAAAGAGATTCTTTCAAGCAAGATTAAAGAAACTGATGACCTGCTAAGAGATATGAAGAAAATGGTCTCAGATAAGAAAATAGATGGAGAAAAAGAAGAAACAGATAACCTTCTGATAGAACCAGATATCAGACCTTTTGAAAAATGTGTCTGTTTATATGTTGATGAAAATGTTGAACTTGAGAAACTTGGAATATCTGTTGGGAAGCTATACGAAGTGGCGGCTCGTAAAGGTGTCGAAGCAACAGGAAGTCATTTCGTAAGATATGATGGATTAATGGATGATGCAAAGTTTGCTATGAAAACCTGCCTTCCTGTTAAAGGTTATCATGGTGAGGATACTATAGAATTGTTTGAAGAAAGCTGTCTTCATATAAACTTTCAAGGTGGGTTTTCGAAAGTTTCTGATGCGCATAAGATAATGCGCCAGTATGCGGAAGAACATTTAATAGAACTTTCGGACCGAGTATACGAAGTATATAATAAAGATATGTCGGTTGATCTATATTACGTTATATAGATATAGGCGCATATTAAGAAGGACTGCCTGTAATGAGCCCCTTCTTAAATCCTATATCTTCACCTTTCCAGTTGATAAGCTTTAGGATAATTACTATCATGATTCTTTCTGACATTTCTTTTAACCTCCTAAGTAATTTCTTGTGTGATTCTTTAGCAGATAATCAGTGTATTACCTGTGTCTGATGATATATTACAGTATTACAAAGAATAGTTCTTTATATGATTCTTCTGTATTTCTAAATTGATTCTTAAATGTCAATATTCATGGTCTTCATACCCACAAAAAAGTGGGTAATGTTCAATTCTTGGAAACTGAGATATTCTTTCGTTATAAAAAGTCGAAGAAGAATTTGTAAGTCATTTGCAGGAGGAGAATCAAGTGAAAAAGGAGATTATTACTGAGAATAATAATGAGCGAATAAAAGAAGCGTTACTACTGATTGATATCCAGGATATTTATTTCACACCAGGTCCTATGCTTCTACATAAACCAAGGTGTGCGGCAAAAAATGCTGCGCGGGTTTTGGAGAAGTTCAGAGCAGAGGATAAAACTGTAATCCATGTCCAGCATAACTTCAAGGTTCTATCGGGAATACATAGTCTTGTAAAACCGAAAGAAGGAGAGAAGATAGTTCATAAAGAATATCCCAGTTCATTTCTCGGAACTGATCTTCGTAAGTATTTGCTGGAGAACGAGATTACAGACATAGTGGTTGCCGGGATGATGTCCCACATGTGTGTAGATACAACAGTTAGAGCTTGTCAGGACTATGGATATAATGTTACTTTA
>JAILGP010000040.1 GCA_024696635.1 Eubacterium sp.
TTGATTTAGATAGAAAAGCATCCATTAAGGCTTTAACCTCTTCATCTGTAACAATATTAAGTTTTGCCATATATTCATTGACCGCTCTGAACATAAACGCCCTCCCGGATAAATATGAAACAACTAAGCATTATACTACATGGATATAATATAAATCAAGTAAAGGCTTAATAATGCTATACATGAAGCTTTACATGCAAATCTAATTAATACGACTGCTTAGGGGCATCTCTCCAGCTTCCGTCAAGGTTATAGAATTCTCTCATTTCCTTTGTAAATAGATGAATAACCACCTCACCATAATCAAGAAGTACCCAGCCGGAATTTGAACGGCCTTCTCTTCTATAAAGTGTGTAACCATCATTTTTCATTGCTTCCTCAGCACCATCTATCATGGCATCCAGCTGAGATCCACTATTTGCAGTCGCAAGAATAAAATAATCCGTTATAACCGTCACATTCCCCACCTTAAGAGACACAACATCGTGAGCCATCTTATCAAGAAGGGCATCAACGGCACATTTTACCATTTTTTCCTCTATTGAATAATCTCCCATATAAACCTCATTTAACATAAAAATCGTAAGTTTTCTTTGTCATATCATCAATAATTGTACCTTCATCCTCCAGATACTCCAGAGTGTTCTTAAGAATGTGAATAATACACTTATCCAGATCCTCATAAGCCTCCTTACGTATCTCTGTCAGGTCACGAATCATTCGGCGATTAGGCTCTATATAATCAGCCACAAATATTATCTTATCAAGAAGGCACATATCCGGATGACCTGTAGTATGATAAGTGATTGAAGAAAGTATATCCTCATCCGTCACTCCATATTTCTCTTTTGCATAATAAGCACCCAGCTTACCATGAAGAAGATCAGGATTTTCTCTTTCAACATCACTAATTGGCAGTCCGAATTTTTTTGCCTTTTTTAGTTTTTCCTCAGTAGGAAGACATTTTGCACAATCATGAAGAAGTCCAGCTATCCTTGCCTTTCTAACATCTTCTCCATGTACAAAAGCTAGAGTTGCAGCTGTGTACTCCACTCCTACGGAATGTACAAACCTTTTTTCTGTAAGCTTAGCTTTAAGCTTTTTTATCATTTCGGCTCTTTCCATATTATTTAACCTCTTTATAAAGATTATTCGTATATATATATTCCTCTACTCCTTCTGGAACAAGACCCTTAATGGATTCACCAAGTCTTATACGTTCCCTGATATCAGTGGAGGATATAGGAATATTATCTGTAGTCAAAAGTGACATATTAGAATCCGGATGTTCACTCTTGATTCTTTCAATTATTTCAAGAGACCTAAGCCTATCTGTTTTACCCCTTATAGCCACAAGAAAATAGGTCTTTTGCAAAAGCTCATCGGCATCAACCCATCTGTCTACCCATTCCAGCGAATCACCACCGATAATAAAATAGACAGTTCTAAGAGGATATTCCTCTTTAAAAGCTCTTATAGTATCTATTGTATGGGTTATTCCGCCCCTTTCTATTTCCATAAGACTAATTCTCATATAGGGAAATCCTTTAATAGCTGCCTGGAGCATTCCTATTCTATGCTGATCCGCAACAAAGGGCTTTGTCTCTTTATAATATGTAGTTTTATTAGGCATAAGAATAACATCGGTTGACGCAAAATCATGTGCTGCACGAGCCATAGCTAAATGACCACTGTGCACAGGATTAAATGAACCACCAAGTATGGCAATAGAAGATTTATTATTACCCATAATAGCACCGCCTTTTAAAGCTTATTTCTTAGGCTTGTTTCCTTTTTCTCCAGGAAGAAAAATCTTTTGATTTTCATTATTCTTTTTATAAAGAACTATTTTTCTTCCTATTATCTGAACCACTTCAGATCTGGTTCTTTCTGATAATGTTATAGCAAGTGTACCTATATCATCAATACAATTTTTTAAAACATTCACTTTTATAAGCTCTCTGGCCTTTAGCGCTTCTGCTGTAGCATCTACAAACTCAGGTGTCAGACTAGCCTTTCCAAGAGATAGTACAGGCTGAATGGTCTGAGCCAGACCTTTAAGATAAGCTCTTTCTTTTGTTGTCATGATAAACTCCTTTACTCTAAGTATTCAAATTCCCAGCCATAAAGTCTGACTGTGTCCCCTTCTTTTATGCCAAGAGCTTTAAGCTCTTCTATAATTCCATTCTTTACCATGAAATCCTGGAAGAATTTGAATCCCTTTGTATCTTCAAGATTAGTATAACCAAGCATTTTCTCTATACGTGGTCCTTCTACCAAGAATATGCCTTCTTCTTCCTCTGACTTTGAAACATAATATGGAAGCTCTACAATCCTTGAAGTATATTCCTCAAGATTGATTTCTGGAGCAAATTCCATAACATCGTCAGGAGCTGTCTCAAGCATCTTATAGGCTTCATTTAAAAGCTCTTTAATTCCTTGTCCTGTAGCCGCCGAAATAGCCATAACCTTTGTATCCGGGCCAACAGATGCCTTAATTTTATCAAGAGCCAAATCTCTATCTTCAGGACTTAAAACATCCAGCTTATTACATACGATAATAGTTGGTCTTTCCAGGAGTTGTTTGCTATAGCTTGAAAGCTCTTCGTTAATAGACTTAATATCCTCCACAGGATCTCTACCTTCAACCGAAGCAGCATCTACAATATGAAGAAGAACTCTTGTTCTTTCTATATGTCTCAAGAAATCCAGACCAAGACCAACGCCCTCAGCTGCACCTTCAATGATACCGGGAATATCTGCCATAACAAAGCTTCTTCCCTCCCCAAGACTTACAACTCCAAGGTTAGGAGAAAGAGTTGTAAAATGATAGTCAGCAATCTTAGGCTTGGCATTAGAAACCTTAGATAAAAGTGTTGATTTTCCAACACTTGGAAATCCAACTAGACCAACATCCGCTATCATTTTAAGTTCCAGAGAAAGCTCTTTTTCTATGGCCGCCTCCCCAGGCTGGGCATAACGAGGTGCCTGCATAGTAGAGGTGGCAAAATGCTGATTTCCTCTTCCTCCTCGCCCACCTTTAAGAAGAACAAAAGGCTCTTCCCTGTCAGCCATATCCACAATTACCTTACCGGTTTCGAAATCCTTTATTACAGTTCCTGAGGGAACCTTAATGATGATATCATTTCCATTTTTACCGTGGCACTTTCTTTTACCACCTTCCTCACCATCACCGGCCTTATATTTTCTGATATTTTTGAAATCAGCCAAAGTATTCTGACCCTTATCGATAACAAAGATAACATCTCCGCCATCTCCACCGTCGCCTCCATCTGGACCTCCATTAGGTACATAAAGTTCTCTTCTGAAGGATACATGGCCATCTCCACCTTTTCCCGATCTCACATATATCTTAGCTCTATCTACAAACATATTTTTCTCCATTAAATAAAATGGAGCCTTGTATAAATACAAAGCTCCATAAATGTCTTCTACATAAGGACTTATGCAACAGGATAAACTGAAACCTGCTTCCTGTCTCTTCCAAGTCTCTCGTATCTTACAACTCCATCTGTTAATGCGAACAGAGTATCATCTCCGCCACGTCCAACATTAAGTCCTGGATGGATCTTTGTTCCACGCTGTGTGAAAAGCACATTACCAGCCTTTACAAACTGGCCATCTGCACGCTTCGCTCCAAGTCTCTTGGAAGCTGAATCTCTACCGTTCTTAGTAGATCCCATTCCCTTCTTATGAGCGAAGAGCTGTAAATTCATCTTAAACATGACTTTACCTCCCTGAAATAAACTCGAATATACTTGTCTCCATACTCTCCATAAATGTCAGTAAGACCTAATTGAAGAGATTTAAGCAGTAAATCTGATTGAGGACTAATCGCTCCATCAATCTTAAACTTAATAAGACCAGATCTGTATTCCTTTACCTCAAGCTTATCTTTAGTATACTTAGAAATAGAATTTAAAGTATTAATAACCAGAGCAGAAACACTTGCGCAAACTACATCCTTGGCAAAAAAGCCACCATAGTATGCATGACCATCAATCTTAAGTCCGAAAATCTTATCATTTCTTGTATAAAATACTGCTTTTATCATAATTTGTTTCCTATTAAAGTTAAATCTTTAAATATTATCTAAAGCTAACTATTAAATTAAAACTTAATCAAACACTTGATTATTAATTTTAGTCATCAAAAACAATTATTAACAGATAATTATAAAGCGATGCTATCGATTTTAACTTCTGTAAATGGCTGTCTGTGACCATTCTTCTTGTGGTAACCTGTCTTACGCTTATACTTATAAACAGTTACTTTTTTAGCTTTAGCAGTCTTAACTACAGTAGCTGAAACGCTTGCCTTATCAAGATCGTTTCCAACCAGCATCTGATCATCCTTGCAGATAGCGATAACATCATCAAATGTTACTTCAGCGCCATCCTGAGCATCGAGCTTTTCAACTCTGATCACATCGCCTTCCTCTACCTTGTACTGCTTTCCGCCTGTTGCTATAACAGCATACATAAGCTTTTCCTCCTAACTTACAAGACTCGCCAACATCGGTGGTACCAAAGGGCACACTTATAGACCTGGTTGTGCGGCATACTTCGCTATATTAACACCAGTAATTTCGTGTGTCAAGCGAAATCTTTATTATTATACAGGATATCTATTTATTCTGCCCAAACAACATAATCATCCTTAATTTTCTTTTCTGCTGGATAATCACCATCTATATAACCAACAATGCAGTGACCAATTCCTTCATAATTACCTTCTATACCAAGCTCTTTCAATATGGATTTTCCTTCTTCAGATTCAAATTCCTGCTTTGCCCTATGTATCCAGCAAGAACCAAGTCCCAGATCAGCTGCGGCAAGCTGAAGATTTTCAAGAACAACTGAACCATCATAAACATATGTAAATGCATCCTTGTCCGCAAGAACAACAAATACTACGGGAGCATTATAGAATGGATCAAAATCTTCCTTTCCCATAATAGATGCATTTAATCTAGATAGCCTGTCTCTAAGTTCTTTATTTGTAATTACAATTATCTTAGCAGCTTGGGCACCCTTTCCATTAGGAGCCTGAGTTCCGGCAACTGCAATTTTTTCAAGCATTTCCTTTGGTACAGGATCGCTTTTATACTTCTTTATACTTCTGCGTTTTTTCATTAATTCTAAGGTTTCCATTTAATACCTCCTTAATCCCATCTTAAATACATAAACCTAATTAGTTCCAATATCCATTTGCATCAAAATAATACCATTGTCCATTTATTTTCTGCCAGCAGGATGAAGCATACCAGCCACTAGTATCTCCAAACCACCAGCCATAACCATCATTATGCCAGGATCCAACATATTCATAAGTCCATGAACCATCAGAACTTATATAATAACCATCTCTCCATTCAGAGGATGCCATATAACCATAATAATCAAAGTAATACCACTTATAATCTATCTTCTGCCACTGTGAATATGGATACCAGCCTGCCTGGTCTTCAAACCACCAGCCTGTGGAATTAGCCTTCCAGCTTCCCTTATATTGATAAGAACTTCCACCATCAGCTGAATAATACTGACCATTTATCCATTCACTGTGCGGTACATAGTTTGCATTTGAGCCACCTGAACCTGATCCATTAGAATATCCAGTATTTGAATTACTATAATTGGAATATCCAGTATTTGAATTACCACCATTAGAATATCCGTTATTAGAATATCCGTTATTGGAATTACTTGCGCTTGAAGCAGCCCCATTCGAGGTATTGCCTGAAGTATTATTTGAAGTATTACTTGAAGTATTATTTGAAGTATTACTTGAAGTATTATTTGAAGATGATGCTGTGCCACCACTTGCTCCAGAGCTTCCCTCCTTCTTTTCTCCAGAAGGACTATAGGAGAATCTAAGTTCAACTCCAGCCGCTGAAAGCTCCTCCGCCGTCATAAGAGTTTCTGAAGCTGTTCCATCCCCCTTATGAAGTGTATATAATGCTGCTGCGCAAGCCACAAGACCAGCATTATAATCAATAGCAACCTCATTACATACATAATCAGTCTGGCTGTCTGTATAATTACCATAAGTATCCTTAGGTCCACCCACAAGAGCGCCTAAAAGTGTATGTCTGTTATCAGAATATACTCCTGCATCATTAGAGGCAGAAGCAGCTCTATGATGTGGATATTTAGAAGAATATGAATTATATCCAACTATATAACATTGATTATTTGAATTTTCACCCATCAGATATCTCATCTGATTAGTTGACCAATCAGCATATTCACTAGTACCTGATACCTTGTCATATAAAAGACCAAGGAAGGAGGTGTTACAATTATATCTGGCTGAACCCCATTGAAGAAGGCATCCATAACCTCCATTTGTATTCATTCCACCATACATATTATTTGCACAGTCAAGAAGAGCCTGAGCATTTCCTGTTCCATAATAATCCGCAAGCATGCTTACATTATCCCAGGAAAACCATGACCATATATTATATCCGCCAGAGGATGCGTTTTTTGTATTATAAAATTCAGTCTGATACCAGCTTTCTCCTGTAGCCTTATATAAAAGCGCTGCAGCAAGTGCATAATCATCTCCCCATGACTTGGATTCATATAGATATCCACCTGTACTGGAATCATAAAGTCCTTCAGTAGCACAAGCACCACTATGAGAATAAGCATAATTAAAAAGCTTTTTAGCATAGTCAAGAGCTTTGGTATCTCCAAAGTTAAGATACTGAAGTGTAAGAGCTGCTGCAGCTTCACTTACCTCATCAGTTGCAGGATTTGAGTCTGACGTATAATATACATGACGCTGGGCATTTTGATTCTCAGGGGCTTCCCACTTTGAGTGATCCTCGTCACCATCAGATACCTGATATACAAAAAAGGCTGCTGTTCCATCAGAATTTACAGCTGTACATCTTTCAAAATATTCACAGAAATGATTTGTAATAGTCTGAAGATGCTGAGCTGACCCTGTATCAATAAAGGCCTGCTTATATTCATAATAAGCAACACCTAAAATTGTAGCTGCATAGGCCTGGGGAAGACCCGCCTTAAGATGGTCACCTGCATCATGGAAACCACCACTTACATCCATATTCCAACCATTAATATTAACGGAAGTATCTCCTGCATGACAGTTACTTCTCCAGGAAAATGCAGAACGACTGGATACATTCTGGCCACACATATTCGCGTCATAAAAATATAAGGATTCCTGAAGCAATTTAGCAAAATTTATTTCTACAGATGCGGCATTAGCCTCATTAGAACTAAAGTGAAACATAGAGACAAGCATAATCAAGGAAAGGATATATGCTATAATCCTGTTTTTTGATCTGCTTTTGGATTGATTCATTTTTTCAATTCCCATGGGGTTCCTCCTTATAAAAAGTATTGTTAAACACATAAAATCTACAGATCCTTTAATTCAATAGGACCCGCCAATTTTTTTCTTGTAAGTTCCACCAGCCCCAATGGTGTCATATCTACATATGTAACCTTCACTTCGTCTTTAATTATTTCATTTTTCAGGTGTTCTATCAAAGTATGAATACTAGATTCTTCCTTCATATTGATAAAATCTATAACTATAATACCCGATAGATTTCTAAGTCTTAGAACTCTTGCAATTTCAGAAGCGGCCTCCTTATTAATCTTAAGAAATGTAGCCTCTGTATTTTTGCCATCAATTGCTTTAGCTGTATTTACATCTATTACCGTTAAAGCCTCAGTAGGTTCAACAACTATATTTCCACCTGATTTTAAATTAATATATTTAGAAAAGGACTTTTCCAGCTTTGTTTTTATATCATATATTCTATCTAGACTTATTTCTCCCACTTTTACCAGTTCCACCAATCCAGGATAATTCCCAGCAGGAAATATAAGCTTTAAAACATTATATATTCTAGGAATATCAGTTATAACCTTCAGATTAGCATAGGATTTTTTTAATATATTTTCCCTTATTTCCTCTATATAAATTGGAGAATGTCCATATACCTTAGATCCCGGAACAAGATTTTTAGCATGACTGATTATATCCTCAATCTGACTTAATAGATTTTTTAATTCCTCTCCAATAAGTCCCTCACCTATATCCTGAGCCGCAGTTCTGATAATAGCACCTGGCCTTATACCAAGTTTATTATTTTGATTATAAGTCTGGATAGTTAACTCCGCTTCTTTTTTTAGTCTTTCTCTCTCATCCGGGTCCGTGATTTTTTTTGAAATCCCCACCTGGCCCGTCATATTCAGAATAACATAGTCCCCTTTAAGTGACAGATTAGAAGAGGCAATCCCTTTTTTATTCTTAAAGGGAGCCCTTTCAATCTGAACAAGAAGCTCATCTCCATTACAAACCTTATTTGAAGCTCCATGATGAAGGAAAATATTCTTGTCCTTATTCTCATTAAGAGAATAAAAATAATAATCATCAAGTCCTACATTCAAAAAAGCCGCATTAATTGATGGCACAATATTAACAACCTTTGCCGTAAATATACTTTCCAGCTCACTATTTTCTGATACCGGACATAAACTGACAAGCTTATTATCTTCAAAAAGAAAACCATATTCCTTTTCTTTATAATTAGTTATTATATATTTTGCTTCCATATACTCTATTAGTTCTTAAATGAATGTACCGGTGCAGGTATTCTACCGGTTCTATTTACAAAATCTTCACAGCTGTACTTATTAACAGGCATAACAGGAGCCTCGCCCAAAAGGCCTCCAAATACAGCTTTATCTCCAAGATTCTTACCGACTATAGGCATAATACGAACCGCAGTAGTCTTCTGATTTATCATACCAATAGCCATCTCGTCAGCAATAATCCCTGAAATTGTTGAAGCAGGTGTATCGCCAGGTATTGCAATCATATCAAGTCCAACTGAACATACACAGGTCATAGCTTCAAGCTTTTCAATAGTAAGGGCACCGGCATTAACAGCATTTATCATTCCCTGATCTTCAGAGACAGGGATAAATGCACCAGATAGTCCTCCAACATAAGATGAAGCCATGATACCACCCTTTTTAACCTGATCATTAAGAAGAGCAAGAGCTGCAGTAGTACCAGGTGCACCAGCATATTCAAGACCCATTTCACAAAGAATATCAGCTACAGAATCGCCCACGGCAGGTGTTGGAGCAAGTGACAGATCCACAATACCAAAAGGAACTCCAAGCTTCTTAGACGCCTCTCTAGCAACCAGCTGACCAACTCTTGTAATCTTGAAGGCTGTCTTCTTAATTGTTTCGCAAAGAACTTCGAAGCTTTCTCCTCTAACCTCTTCTAGAGCTGTCTTTACAACACCAGGACCTGAAACACCAACATTTATAATTGTATCTGCCTCAGTTACACCGTGAAATGCACCTGCCATAAAAGGATTATCATCAGGAGCATTACAGAATACAACAAATTTGGCTGTACCAAAGCTGTCCTTTTCTTTAGTGAGTTCTGCCGTTTCCTTAATTATCTGACCAATAAGTCTGACGGCATCCATATCTATACCAGTTTTTGTTGAACCGCAGTTGACTGAAGAACAAACAAGCTCAGTTGACGCCAAAGCTTCAGGAATAGACTTAATAAGGAGTGTATCAGCAGGAGTCATACCCTTTGATACAAGAGCTGAATATCCTCCAAGGAAATTAACACCAACTGTAGATGCAGCCCTGTCCAGGGTTTTAGCTATCTTTACAAAATCAGTCGTTGTTTTACATACTGAACCTCCTACCAAAGCAATAGGAGTAACAGAAATCCTCTTATTAACAATAGGAATTCCATACATGGAAGTAATTTCCTCTCCAGTTTTTACAAGATTTTTAGCCTTAGTAGTTATTTTGTCATAGATTTTATTACAGGTATCATCCAGATCGGCACCAATACAATCAAGCAGGCTTATACCCATAGTAATTGTACGAACATCAAAGTTCATACGTTGTATCATTTCATTAGTTTCTAACACTTCATCAAGAGTAATCATATAAACGTCCTCGAATACTTTATTATTTATAAATTTAATTAGATTCTATGCATCATCTGGAAGATTTCTTCTTTCTGAGCCTTAATCTGAACACCAATTTCCTCACCAAGGCTTTTAAGCTCATCACAAAGCTCTTCATGCTTTTTAAGTGAACCTGAAGTATCTACAAGCATCATCATATTAAAATATCCTTGCATTGTAGTCTGGGTAATATCATTAATATTAATATTATTGCTAGCCAGATAATTACAAACCTTTGCAATTATTCCTACAGTATCCTTACCTACAACTGTAATAATCGTCTTGTCCATCATAATCTCCTTTTTGAATTAAATAATTCATAATTTTTTTATATAATATATCTGTAAATCCAAGCAGATAATTATAGACCAGTAATATACAACCCCCAGGCTTTAATATACATATTTTATAGTTTTTTTAATCAATACCTATTAAATAATAACTTATATATTATAAATTTGGCTGCATTCATATCTTGGAGCTACTAAAAGCTCAAGCTTATCCAGATCATCAAAATAATCATTTCCCATAAGTTCATTTTTAACAGCCTGAAGAGCAAGCCCCGGATAATTATTTTTGTCCGAAAGATGTCCCAATAAAATATATTTTAAATCAGGATTAAGAAGCTGTCTAATAAGTCTTCCTGATGCTTCATTACAAAGATGACCTTTATTACCAAGAATTCTATTTTTAAGATAAAATGGATAATCTCCAGCCTCAAGCATTCTTATATCATGATTAGCCTCAATAAGCATGGCCTGACTTTCCGAAAGAAAATCAATTATGCTGTTATCATATACACCAAGGTCAGTCGCAACCGAAATTTTTTTCTTATCACATTCAAACTTATAGCAGACAGGTTCAGCAGCATCATGGGATATAGCATGGGAAGTAACCATTATATCTCCTATAAGAATTGACTCACCAGAACGTATAGGCTTTAAAAGGTTATAATCAAAAACTCCAAGACTCTTACACTGCATTATACCATCTATAGTTCCATAGGTAGCATAGATGGGAATTTTATATTTTCTGCATATAACACCCAGTCCCTTTATATGATCAATATGTTCATGGGTTATGAAGATAGCATCTATATCAGTTACATCCATACCAAGCTTGTCAGAAGCCTCTTTTATTCTTTTTGCAGCTACACCAACATCCAGAATAATAGATGTTGTCTCACTTCCTATATATATTGAATTGCCAGAACTACCACTGGCAATGGTCATCATCTTCAAGCTATTATCTCCATTTATTTTATAGTACAGCCTTATGACTCTTATCCTTAGGTCTATATCCTTTTTCAGCAAGAACCTCCATAATATGCTCCTTATGTTCTGGACCAAAGGCTTCAATTGTTATAACAAGCTCAACAGCTGCATTTCTATTAAGAGATACAAACTGATTATGTTCAAGCTCTATAATATTGCCCTGAAGCTCAGCTATAATCTGAGATACCTTTACAAGCTCGCCCGGCTTATCAGGAAGAAGTACAGAAACAGTGAATATACGGCTTCTGGCAATAAGTCCATGCTGAACAACTGAAGAAAGTGTTATGACATCCATATTACCACCGGATATAATTGCCGCAACCTTTTTATTTTCAGGTTTCAGATGCTTAAGAGCTGCAACTGTAAGAAGTCCTGAATTTTCTGCAATCATCTTATGATTTTCTATCATATCCAAAAATGTAACTATAAGCTCGCTATCTTCAACAGTTATTATTTCATCTATATATTTCTGAATATATGGGAATATCTTTTCTCCTGGAGTCTTAACTGCAGTACCATCTGCAATTGTATTAACTCCTTCAAGAGTGGTTACCTTACCATTTTCAAGTGAAGCCTTCATACAGGCAGCACCAGCAGGTTCTACACCAATAACCTTTATGGAAGGATTAAGCATTTTGGCAAGAGCTGCAACACCAGTTGCAAGTCCACCACCACCTATAGGTACAAGAATGATATCTATAAATGGCTGTTCTTTTAGAATCTCCATTGCAACAGTACTTTGACCAGTAGCAACATCCGGATCATCAAAAGGATGGATAAATGTATATCCTTTCTCTTCTGCAAGCTTAAGAGCATATTCACAGGACTCATCATATACATCTCCATAAAGAATAACATCAGCACCATAAGACTTGGTTCTGTTGACCTTAATAAGAGGAGTTGTAGTTGGCATAACAATAGTAGCCTTAACACCATAAGCCTTAGCAGCATAAGCAACACCCTGGGCATGATTTCCTGCAGATGCAGTTATAAGACCTCTCTGTCTTTCTTCGTCAGAAAGCTGACTTATCTTATAATAAGCCCCTCTTATCTTATAAGCCCCAGTAAGTTGCATATTCTCCGGCTTAAGAAAAACCTTATTACCTGTAAGATTACTAAAATATTCACTTTCTACAAGTCCGGTATTGCGGGCAACCTTTGATACTATTTCGTAAGCTTCTTCACATTTTTCTCTGGTTATCATAGTTTTCCTCTTTTTCTTTTATATTAAAATGTTAATTTTATATACATATTTAATCATTTATTATATCTTCCGCCATTATCTCCTGGTCTGATTTAAGATCAAAATCAGCAAAAAGAGCTTTAATATATTCATCAGGATCAAACTTCTGAAGATCATCAATCTTCTCGCCAACACCAATATATTTAACAGGAACCTTAAGCTCAGACTGAATTGCAACAGCAATACCACCCTTAGCTGTACCATCCAGCTTTGTAAGTATAATACCATTTATCTCTGTAACACTAGAGAATTGACGTGCCTGCTCCAAGGCATTCTGACCGGTAGACCCATCAAGTACGATCATAGTCTCAACATAGCACTCAGGATATTCCTTAGATATAACCCTTCTCATCTTGGCAAGCTCATCCATGAGATTCTTCTTATTATGAAGTCTTCCAGCCGTATCAATAAGTGTAAGATTAGTTTTTCTTGCCTTGGCAGCTTTAACAGCATCATGAACAACTGCAGAAGGATCAGCGCCCTCACCATGAGCAATAATATCAACCTCAGCCCTTTCAGCCCAGGTACGAAGCTGTTCTATAGCTCCCGCCCTGAAGGTATCAGCTGCAGCAACAATTACGCTTCTGCCCTGAGATTTATACTGGGCAGCTAGTTTACCGATTGAAGTTGTTTTTCCGACACCATTAACACCAATAATAAGCATAACAGTTTTAGCATCCTCAAAACAGTAAGCATTGTCAGGAACATGCATCTGATCACGAAGTGAGTTCATTACAAGGTCCTTACATTCCTCTGCATCCTTAATGCCTAATTCCTCAACCTTTTCCTTAAGGTCATCTATAACCTTTTCGGTTGTTTCAAAGCCCATATCTGCTGATATCAGAGTTTCTTCCAGTTCGTCATAGAAATCATCATCTATCTGAGTAGTAGATTTAAATACATTTGCAAGGCTGTTACTTGTTTTTCTTAAACCTTCCTTTAATCTTTGAAAAAATCCCATATTTTCTCCTTATCCTTTAACCTTCGATTGTATAAATAAAATCATAATATAATAAATGCAATTTAATCATCCAGCTTATCTTCGATAAGATTTACAGACACAAGGGTTGATACACCCTTTTCCTGCATGGTAATACCATAAAGGCGATTTGCCGCCTCCATTGTACCCTTTCTATGTGTAATAACGACAAACTGAGTATGATCTGTAAGTTTATCAAGATATTTTGCATATCTATTTACATTTGAATCATCAAGGGCTGCCTCAATCTCATCAAGAAGACAGAATGGTGAAGGTTTAAGACTCTGAATAGCAAAAAGAAGACTTATAGCTGTAAGGGCCTTCTCTCCACCAGATAAAACCATCATATTTTGAAGCTTCTTTCCTGGCGGCTGAGCATTGATAATAATACCTGTCTCAAGAATATTTTCTTCGTCCACAAGTATAAGACTTCCCTTTCCACCACCAAAAAGTTCCTTGAAAACCTTATTAAACATCACTTGTATATCCTTGAATTTTTCGGCAAATGTAATTTTCATAGACTTATCAAGATCAGCAATGATATCTCTTAGATTGTCTTCAGCCTTAAGTATATCATCCCTTTGACCTGCAAGGAATTCATATCTTTCAGAAACCTCATTGAATTCTTCGATAGCATTTACATTTACATCACCAAGACTCTTAAGCTTCTGCTTGACTGTATTCATTTCCTTTTTAAGTTCGGTAGGATTATTATAATCATCTGTTTTAAGAGGTTCAGCAGAGCTATAGGTAAGCTGATACTCATCCCACATATAATTAGAAACCTTATCCTTTTCTTCCTCAAGCTTTTCTATCTGAAGCTTTAAGGTGTAAGCAGATTTTTCAAGTCCATTTATCTGAGACGAAAGATTCTCTCGACGTTCAAAGAAATCCTTATGACTACGATTAATCTCATCCTTGTCTCTGGTGAACTTTTCAAGCTTTTCCAATTCATCTGAAACAGCCTTATCATTTTCCAGCTTTTGTTTCTGAAGATTTTCCATTTCAACATTCAGATTTTTAACATTATCTGAGTTATCACTAAGTCTACGCTTAGCAGATTCCTTCTCTTCGTCAAATACAGACATGTCATACTTAACTCTGTTAATATCGCTGTCTACATGACTAAGATTCTGTCTTATCTCGGCAAGCTTGAGATTTATATCAGAAAGCTTATCCTCTATGGCATGTTTATCATTACGTTTAGCCTCAAGCTTTACCTCAAGTTCTGTAATAAGATTTTTCTTTTCTGATATAGCATCCTGATGCTGCTTGCCTGTATCAAAAAGCTCCTTCTTATTATCATCTATCTTAAGTACCTGCTCATCTATCTGAGAATTTTCTGATTTTATATCACCAAATGCCTTTGTTATGGCTTCCAGTTTTTCATTTATATTTTTAAGCTTTACAGTGACAGAACTATAATCAATCTCCATCTTCTGAATCTGATTTGTAAGACTTGCTCTTTCTTCCTTGAGAGTTTCCCTCCTCATAGTAAGATTAGCATCCTCTTCCCTAGCCTTACGGAGAAGATTATTATTCTTTCCAATAGAGGTCTGTATATCCTCCAGTTCTCTCTTTCTACCAAGAAGATTACTTGAATTTTTATAAGCTCCACCAGATATAGCTCCACCAGGATTTATAAGCTCACCATCAGGTGTAACAAGTCTTAGTGATTGATTATATTTCCTTGCAAGACTTATAGCTATATCAATATTTTTAACCACAATACTTCTTCCAAGAAGGCTATCTATAAGACCCTGGTATTTTTTATCAGTTTTTACAAGCTGTGAAGCAAGTCCAATTACTCCATTTTCACTTAGTACATCAGGACTAACATTTCCTCTTCTTGAAACACTGGTTATAGGAAGAAATGTAGCTCTACCCAGCTTATTATTTCTAAGATAAGCAATCATCTGCTTTGCAGTCTCTTCATCCTCAGTAACAATATTCTGAATACTTGAACCAAGAGCAGTTTCAATAGCAGTTTCATATTGCTGATCAACAGCAATAATATCAGCAACAACACCTACAACCTTTTTATTATTCCCTCTATGCTCCATTACCTTTTTGATACTGGTATTATAACCTTCGTATCTTTCAGTGAGATTACGGAGACTTTCATATCTGGATTGTAAGCTTATTACAGTCTGATTATATTTTTGTATTTCATTTTTTACACTGGTACTTCTATCAGATACCTGACGAAGCTCTATCTCACATTTAGAAAGTTTATCCTTATTCTTTCTAAGACTTTCCTCTACTGAACTATATTCATCCTCGAGAGTCTTTTTTTCAGAATTATATTTTTCTTCATCACTCTTATTGGAGAGGAGCCTGGATTTCAACTCTGTTCTACGAAGATTAATATTTTCAAGCATAGCATCATATCTTGCAATCTTTTCCTTAAGACTGCTTTCCTGACCTACCCTCTCAAAAATATCAGACTTGGCTGCATCAATTTCTTTTGCAGT
Organism: Eubacterium sp.; assembly: GCA_024696635.1. Taxonomy (GTDB): domain Bacteria; phylum Bacillota; class Clostridia; order Lachnospirales; family Lachnospiraceae; genus Eubacterium_Q. The sequence continues at coordinate 15,989 of JAILGP010000040.1, forward strand.
ACTTTGTTCTTCCTCTTCCCTACTCAGCCTTTCCTTATTAAGCTGATCTGCAACTGATTTTCTTTTTTCTTCTTCTTCAGCTATAGCCTTCTTATTTTCTATAAAACCATTAAGCTCTTTTTCCAGCTCAGCCTTTCTTTTATCAATACGATCAATCTGGGCATTAATCTCAGCACTAATAACATCTTCTGATGAAATCTTCTGTTTTATAACTCTGATTTCACCATCTGCATGCTCATTTTCCAGATTCATTTTATTAATAATATCCTTAGAAGCATCCATCTTATGGTTTAATTCTTCAAGAGTTTCTTCAAGTCTATCATATTCAGTTTTAGTATAATCAAACTCCTGGGTAAGTCTTTCAATATCAGCTTCTGTAATTTCAAGATTTTCTTTATTTTCATCAAGCTTTTCCCTTACCTTGTCAACCTCAATAAGGAAGGAATTTATATCCAGAACCTTTTGTCTGGATTTAAGCTCAAGATAAATAGCAGCCTTTTCTGATTGTTTACGAAGAGGCTCTATACGATCCTCAAGACCAGAAATAATATCATTTACTCTGTTAAGATTAACATGCTCAGCCTCCAGCTGTTTTTCAGTAAGCTGTTTATTCTTCTTATATTTAACTATACCTGCAGCTTCATCAAAAAGAGCACGTCTGTCATCAGGTTTATCAGAAAGAATTCTATCTATCTGACCCTGTCCAATTATAGAATATCCCTCTTTACCAATACCTGTATCAAAGAAAATAGAATTTATATCCTTAAGTCTTGTAATATTACCATTAAGAAGATATTCACTTTCCCCTGATCTATAAACTCTTCTGGCAACAGTAACCTCATTAAAATCAATAGGAAGAGCATGATCAGAATTATCAAATGTAATCGCAACATAAGCCGCTGCTTGTGGCTTTCTAAGCTCTGTTCCGGCAAATATAACATCCTCCATTTTGGAAGACCTGATTTTGGATGCACTTTGCTCACCCAAAACCCAACGTACCGCATCGGCTACATTACTCTTTCCAGAACCATTAGGTCCTACAATACCGGTTATTCCCTTTTCAAATCTGAAATCAAGTTTATTAGCAAAGGATTTAAATCCGTTAATTTCAATACTCTTAAGATACATAATTTTTCCTTTTTATTATCCATTCAGGTATATACCCGAATATATTAAATCATCTGGGGAAATGATTACTTAAGCTCATCTTCAAGGTTAAGGGCAATAATAGTCTGATGAGCCGCAACCTGTTCAGCCATTTTCTTGGTCTGACCACTACCTTCTTCATAACTAGTGCCATCTATCATGGCTATAGACCTATAAACTCTGTTATGTTCAGGTCCCGTAATTCCAAGCAGCTTATATTCCAGCTTCTGTCCCCTGGCCTGAGCATATTCCTGAAGAATAGACTTTGCATCATAGAACCTAGACCTATGCTCAATATCATTAAGAAGAAACTTATTAATATACTTCTCTGCCTCTTCCATACCGCCATCAAGGAAAATAGCTCCGAGAACCGATTCAAACAAATCACAGAGAATTGACGGTCTGTCCTTACCACCAGTAAGCTCCTCACCATGACTCAAAAACAAATAATCTCCAAACCCATACTCCTTAGTAATCTGAGAAAGTGTATATTCGCATACAAGACTTGCTCTAAGCTTTGTAAGTTCACCTTCTGATTTTTCAGGATATTTTAGAAAAAGCTCTTTACTAGAGACAAATTGAAGTATTGCATCACCAAGAAACTCATATCTCTCGTAGGATATAAGACCCTTACCAGATTCATTAGCATAAGACTTATGCCTAAAAGCAGTATCCAGGTGAGATAAATCCTTAAAATGATAATCAATTATGTTCTGAAATTCAGTATAATCATTCTTCTTCATAACTCTCGAATCCTTTTATAATTTTACCATTTACATCACTCTCAACAAAATTGACGCATTGTCTGATAGAGGATATAACTTCACCCTCCTTGGAATTCCCATGGATTTTAACCACAAGACCTTTAAGACCAAGAAGAGGAGCTCCACCCTGATCAGAAGCATCAAATCTTTTAAGAGTATTCTTCATGCTTTTCTTTATGAGCATAGCACCAAGCTTACTTGTAAATGATGATAAAAATGCACCTTTAAGCTCTTTAAGAATCATTTTAGACAATCCCTCATAAAGCTTAATAATTGTATTTCCAACAAATCCATCTGCAACAATAACATCAGCCTTACCATAAGGTATGGCACGTGATTCTATATAACCTGTAAAATTAATAAGCTTACTATCCTTAAGCAAAGGATATGTAGCCTTAATCTGAGCATTACCCTTTTCTTCCTCTGTACCTATATTAGCAAGGGCAACCCTTGGATTTTTCACTCCACAAACAGATTCCATATAAATAGAACCCATTTCTGCAAACTGAAGAAGCACCTCCGGCTTCACATCAACATTTGCACCACAATCAAGAAGCAGGGCCGGCTCTCCAGATGTAGGAAGAAGATGTGCAAGAGGAGTTCTCTTTACCCCCTTAGCTCTACCAACAACGAACTGACCACCCGCAAGAATAGCACCTGTACTTCCTGCAGAAATAAATGCATCAGCCCTTCCATCCTTAATAAGTGTAAGTCCAACAACAAGAGAAGAATCCTTCTTTTCCCTAACTGCCTTAACTGGAGCTTCATTAGGACTTATTTCCTCTTTCGCATCAACAACCTCTATACGGTCTTTATCATATTCCATTTGTCCAAGGTATGAATCTATTTCAGATTTATGTCCAACCAAAAATATTTTTACATTTTTATATCTCTTTGTACCCTCAACGGCACCTTTTACACAAAATTCAGCACCATTATCTCCGCCTATGGTATCAATAACAATGTTTATCATTTTTTCTTCTCCGCATAATTTTATTTTTTTACAATGCTTTAAAAACCTGTTCCTTATAATGTAACTTATTTATTTTAGACTAATTAAGTCTATAATGCAAGAAAAAGCAGACCTTAGTCCGCCTTTTAATTTCTAAATAAATATAGATATAAGCGTTATTTAAAAGAAAAATATAAAAGATAAAATAAAAAATCACAAAAATATCCCTGCCTTAATAAAGACAGGGATAAATAATTTTTGAAACATAATTAAATATATTAGTTAACGGAAATGATTTCCTTCTGACCATAAGAACCACAATTCTTACATACTCTATGAGGCATCATAAGCTCTCCACATGAAGGACACTTAACAAGATTAACACTGCTCATCTTCCAATTAGCTCTTCTCTTGTTACGTCTAGCCTTTGAAATCTTACCCTTCGGACAAATTGACATCTCGGAACACCTCCTCTTCTACTTAATCGGTCTTTTTTTATTCCTTAAATCAGACCACACTTGTTGCATTATAAATATTAAACCTATGCTTGTCAACTGTTTTTTAAAAAATTTATAATTGATTTTATATTACAAGTGATAAGTTATTATTTTATAAGATCAAGTGTCTCTCTTGCTATAGCAAGCTCTTCGTTAGTAGGTATAACAACAACCTTAACCTTAGAGTCAGGTGTAGAAATTACAGCCTCACTACCATGAGTCTTATCATTAATCTGGTCATCTATCTTAATTCCAAGATATCCAAAGCTTTCAAGTATAGCCTTTCTTGCAAGATTATCATTTTCACCAACGCCTGCAGTAAATGCTATAACATCAACACCATTCATAGATGCAACATAGGAACCGATGAGCTTAACTGCACTATATACAAATGTATTAAATGCCACCTTACACTTCTCATCACCTTCAGCAACACCAGCATTAATATCACGCATATCGCCTGACTTTTCTGAAAGTCCCTGAAGACCAGACTTTTTATTAAGTATATTTAATACTTCATCAACTGACTTATTCTCCTTATCAGCTATATACTGGATAATAGCCGGATCAATACTTCCGCTTCTTGTAGCCATTACCATACCTTCAAGAGGTGTAAGTCCCATAGATGTATCAATGGATTTTCCACCCTTAACAGCTGTAATACTAGCCCCACCACCAATATGACATACTATAACCTTGGAATCTTCAACTGGCTTATCAGCATATTTTGCAGCAACCTTAGATACATAGCTATGACTTGTTCCGTGGAATCCATAACGACGTATCTTGTAATTCTCATAATAGCTATATGGTATACCATAAATATAAGCCTTCTCAGGCATTGTCTGATGGAATGCTGTATCAAACGTTACACACTGAGGTGTTGTAGGCATAAGCTTTTGACAAGCCTTGATTCCAAGAAGGTTAGCAGGATTGTGAAGAGGTGCAAGATCTGAACATTCTTCAATCTTCTTAATAACCTGGTCATCAACTATAACTGATGAACTAAAATATTCTCCTCCATGAACAACTCTATGTCCAACTGCGCCAATTTCATCAAGTGAAGTAATAGCACCATCTTCAGGACTTACAAGAACATCAATAACAGCCTGAAGAGCAACACCATGATCAGGAATATCAAATACCTTTTCTTTCTTCTCTCCTGTTTTGGAACTGTTATAAACAATTCTACTGCCTTCGATACCAATTCTTTCACAAAGACCCTTTGCAAGGACTTCTTCAGAATCAGAATCAATAAGCTGATACTTAAGTGTAGTTGAGCCTGCGTTGATTACAAGAATTTTCATTTTGCTTTCTCCTTATATTAATTATAAAAATTTACTTATAAAAACTGCTGAACCATAGGCTCAGCAGTAATATGTCAAGTCTCTAATTCTATTCCTAAATCCAAAAATCTCGAACTAATAATATAACAAACGCTTTAATCATCAGCTTCTCGTCCATCAATAGTAATTCGACCACGTCCGTGTTCTTTACTATAATACATAGCCTTATCAGATCTATCAAGAACATCATCTATATTGTCACAGGTTTCAGGATAAGAAGCAATACCCATACTGGAATTGATTTTAATCTCAAAGCCTTCATATTTAACTATTATATTTTTTATCTTTTCATGTGCCTGACGTAAAATATCATAGGTTTCATCTACTCCCTTACCTCTAAGGATAAGAAGAAATTCTTCACCACCATATCTAACCGCCGTGCCATTATATTTTTTAGCAAAATCAGAATCTACTTTTGCGACAGCCTTAATAACTTCATCACCTGCAAGATGGCCATAAGTATCATTTACTCTCTTAAAATGGTCTATATCAAGCATACATACTGTAAATACATCCCCGGAAGCCTTAACCGCTTCCTTAAGCTCAGGATAAAACTTATTAAAATATATACGATTATAAATCTTAGTAAGTCCGTCCTTCTTTGCCATATCCTCAGTCTGAAGATAAAGTCTATCAGAAATAAGAGCCGACGTAAAATCCATGAGTGATGATTCATAGAAGGCAAAACCGTTTTCGAAAAAGTCATATTTACTAGATGTAATAACCATTACACCATATATATTTTCATTTTCATAAGCAGGAAATGCTACTGCATTACAAAGATTTCCACCAGTAAGAAATGGATACTTAAAATCATAATTTTCACAAAGAACCATAGGAGTAGTCGAGCCTCGTCTCCTAAGAGATTCATATATATTACTAATATCCTGTTTAAGAAGATTTCTTGCAACGCTATTTTCTGAAATAACCTCAAAATATGGTTCTTCATTCATATAAATGTCTTTATCAAGATAAATAGCTGCAGCGCCGGACTCCTTAATGTTAGCAACATTTTCAAGCATAACATGAACATTCTTCTCAACATCAAAGCTGGCAGCAAAATATTTCATAACCTCTATAAGAGATCTGGTTTCATCATTAATTTTAGCAAGATCATCATTAGCTTTAGTAAGATTAATCTTCTGATAATTTATTTCACTATTAACCTTTTCAACTCTTTCCTGAAATTTTACAAGCTTCTTATTTTCGGCAATAATATCAGCGTTTCTAAAATAAAGTCTCGTATATCTATCATCAAGAACAGTAATGGTCTTATAGAATGAATAATATATACAGATAATAACCAGTGATAATATAACCATAAGAACAACATAAAGAAGTAACCATGCACCCTTTACATCACCTCTGCACTGTATAAAAGAAAGAACCAATCCTGATATCATACCAATAACAGAATCTTTAATAGTATTATAAAAGGA
>JAILGP010000063.1 GCA_024696635.1 Eubacterium sp.
GTTCCTGAATTTTTTTCTGAATCCCTTTCGTTCTTGTTTTCTGATTTGTTTTCTGTTTTATTTTCAGACTTAGACCCAGTATCAGAAGACTTCTTTACTCCCTTTTCAAACTCAGATACCTCCACATATGTAATGGCGTTCTGAGGCAGGATTCTTCTTAAGTTTCTCTCTAATTCTTCTATCTCAATAGGCTTGCTGACAAATCCATCAAAGCCCTCATCCATAAACATACGCTTGGCTGAACTCATGGCATTGGCAGTAAGGGCAACAACAGGAGTCATCTGGTTAAGACCTGAGACATCATTTCTGATTCTCTTCATAGCCTCAACACCATCCATACTTCCCATCATGTGATCCATAAATATAATGTCATAGGTGGTTTCTCTACATACATCAATTGCGGCCTGTCCTGAATCAGCTGTGCTGACCTCCATTCCATATCTCTTGAATATACTCTTGGCAACCACAAGATTCATAGGCTCATCATCAACAACCAGAGCACGAACCCCCTTGGCCATCATCTTATATCCAGATTCCATTGTCTTATCTACACTTAAATTTAATGCATTTACAACAGGGAAGCTATAGAAAGGCTTCTCCATAACCCTGACCTCTGAGTCACTATTTACAGTAAAACCAGGCTCTGCAACTAGAGATACTATTATCTTACTGGATATACTGTCTATATATTCGCTATTTGCCTCATACTCATCCTGACCAACAAAAAGATGTGTAACAGGAAGTGTATTTACAATTCTTTCAAGGCTTTCGCGACTATCAATCTTATCAATACTTATATTAAGACCCTTCATCATATTAATGATGACATGGTTATAAAACTCTCTTACTAAAGGATTAGGGAATTTATCAAAATGTAAAAATGCAGCAACATAAAGCTTCTCAGGATTAGTTATGGACATGCAGGACTTCTCATTTATAACCTTCTGAGGTATGCTGACACGAACAACAGTTTCCTGATTCACCTGACTATTTATGGTCATAAAACCACCCAATAGCTTAACAAAGCCTGAAACTATTCCAAGTCCAAGTCCAAGTCCGCTGCTGGATCTTGTTCTGCTGGAATCTGACTGATAATATTTCTCATAAACCTTACTAAGCTCTTCCTCTGTCATACCAATACCTGTATCGCGAACCTCTATACAAAGGTTAACACCATAAGGTCTTTTTTCTGCAAATACCTTAGTATATACGCCTCCCTCAGGAGTATATTTAAGACCATTGGATATGAGAGCCTTAAAGATTTTCTTGATTTTGGTAGAATCAGAATGCATAACTGCAGGAGTGGCAGGATCAATATCAATGGTAAGTTCAGTGCCTGTATGCATATACTCACGAACATCAGCCATGATATCATTCATTAGAGATGACAGCATATAATCCTCTTCATTAAGAACCAGATTACCCCTGTCAATTTCAGAATAGTCAAGGATATCACTTATCTGAGATGCCACCTTGAATCCGGCACTCTTTACAGAAAGCATATCTCTTTTTATCTCTTCATCCCTTTCCTTTTCTGCACAGATACTGGAAAGACCGATTATTGCATTTACCGGAGTCCTAAGCTCATGAGATACATTTGCAAGGAAATCATTAAGTCTTCCTGTGGATTCCTTGAGAGTGGCAACCTCACCTATGGAGTCAACCAGAATTTCTTCCCATTTTCCAATAAATGAACGAGCAAGATAGGCTATTGCAGATATAAGGACAATATGAAGGATTATTCGGCAAACCGTGAGTACACTCATTTCTTCGCCACCAGACACCCTCATTATTACAGCAATCATAAGTGTTATATAATAACCACATTGATTAAATGTAATAAGCTCCTTAACTCCTGTAATGGTAAAAAGTACAAGCAGTGAAGCCATTACCACTGCAATATCATAGGTGGTTTCATGGTGAATTCCATAGAAGAAAAATGTGACCATTATGGCTATTCCATAAACCCATAGCCTCTGATAATCAGTAAGAATTGACTTTATATGTAGATACCAGCATGCGGCCACTCCAGCCAGAATTGGTATTATGGCCCATTTTTCCCAGCCCAAAAGAAAAATAACAACAATAAGAGCTATGGCATATGCCGTATAGCTCTTAAGTATTGCCATATGCGAAGTTTGAACGAGTTCATCATTATTTATTCTATCGTTCATTTAATAATCTCCCCAAAACACTTTTTTTATTTGAATCAAGTTGAAAAACTAAAAATCACTATGAATCACTTGAATCACTTTTAAGCACTAAACCTTACTTTTCTGGTATCTCTTTCTAAGTGTAACCAGCTCAAGTATATGATTTACACGCAGGAGCAGAATCTCTGGAATAATAGGTTTTCTGACAAAGTCCATGGCTCCCATGGAAAGTCCCTTCACCTCGCTGCCATCGCTTTGATCTGCCGTCAGGAATATAGCAGCAGTTCTTCCTATATCTCCACCCAGTTCCCTGAGTTTCTTCAAGGTTTCAAAGCCATCCATTTCTGGCATTTCTATATCCAGAATACAAAGGTCTGGCAGACTTTCTGTGGAGGACATAAACTTAATAAAATCTGCACCAGACTTAAACTTAGTAACATTCATGCCATCATTAACAAGAGTCTTTTCCACAAGCTGAAGATTAAGTTCATCATCATCCACTATAATAACGCTCTTCTTCATCCTGTCCAGTATGGTTCCGCCCTCATTTCGGGTGAACTCCTTCTCATACTTGATATCAATACCAGGCTTATCAAGTATCTTCCATTTTTCTATTATCTGATTTACAACCTTATCAGTGAATTCCTCTCTTATATTTGTAAGGAATACGTAATATTGGTTGGTTCTTATTCTTGTAAGTATATCTGACTTCCTAAGCGATTCTCTTACCACGTTACCAAAATCATCGCAGGCATCTTTGTAGTCCTTGTCGGATGCCGTCTCAGCCTTATCCAGTGTAAACATTACCTTACATGAATTAATGTTATGACGAAGGAAGTACCTTGTAGCATATCTATATACATGGGAAAATGCTTCTAATTCAAGCTGAAGCGCAACATTCTGAATAGAGCGTTCACCAAGAATCTCAGATAATTCGCTAATGGTCATGTTGTCAGACTTCATTTCTTCTTCGGAAAATGCCTCTGATGAGTAAAGTGAATAACCATGCTTTCCATTCTTCTTGACCACATAAAGACATTTATCTGCAAGCTTAAGAAGTGAAGTATAATCATTTCCATACTTAGGAATCATAATGGCTCCAACCGATGCACCAAGAGGAATCTTCATATCCTCTCCCATCAGCTCCTTAGCCTTCTTTACAAGCTTTTCATTAAGCTGCTTTGATATATCTGCTACTAAGGCCTCATCCTCTAAACCCTTGGCAAATGCTACGAATTCATCTCCTCCAATTCGTCCATATTTACTGCCCTCAGGAACTGTTCCCCTGATGATATCTGCAAATGCAATAAGAACCTGATCTCCCATTTCATGGCCATAGATATCATTTACCAGCTTAAAGGAATCAAGGTCAATCATCATAAGACAGCCCTTCTTCTCAACACACATTTTAGAAAGCTCCACTGTTGTGGCGCCCTTGTTAAGAAAGCCTGTCAGTTTGTCTCTTGTGGCTTCATTCTTCAGATTTATCATCTCTGACTTCATGGAAACCACATTATCAATTCTTCTAAGGAGTACGTCCGGATTGAAGGGTTTACGGATAAAATCAGAAACGCCCATTTCAAAGCCCTTGGTTTCTGTTCCGGTATTTTCATCCGCAGTTAAAAAGATAACCGGAGTCTCGGTAAGTTCGTGCTCTTTTTCATACAAACGTAGCTTTTCAAGAGTCTCAAAACCATCCATCTCCGGCATTTTAATATCCAGCAGTATAAGATCAGGAAATCCCTTACTGCTGACATAATCAAGAAGCGCCCGCCCTGATTTCAGAGCGGTAACGCGCATATTATTCTTACTTAAGATATGTCCAGCCACTTGAAGATTCGCTGTATCATCATCAACAACCATGATCCATCTAGCCATATCTGCTACCTCCAATTACATTTAAATAATTTATTTAATTTTATATTACATTATTTATATTATATTAAAAAAGCAAAATACCTTTACAGCTGTCCTTTGATTATAGAATTTCTTTGATAGTAGTAATCCTTCGATTATAGGATTTATCAGTCTTAATCTAATACTATGAATTAAACCCCATTTTAATTACATAGTAATCCCCGCTCCAGTATTTGGAGAAATAATAGAAAAGACTAAATCTATCAAAAATAAAATAATGAGTATAGTACAGAGAACCTTTCTCTTGTTGTCTGGCATTTTAAGGTAGATATTATCCAGCATAGGGGAGAATAAATAGGTAAATGCCAGCCCCGCCATACCAAATACCAGAAGTCCTTCAAAGCATATACGACCATGCAGATTCAGGAAATAACCTGTATAGTCCCACCATTTCTTATGGAGGAAGGTCTCCAGCGCCCATGCAGTAAAATATTCAACACTGCCGCATACAAGTACTGCACCTGCAAAAAGAAGACCAGGATTCTTTCTTAAAGGCTTTAATAAAAGAATTATAAGTAATCCACCCGCTCCATAAATAGGGAGCCAGGGGCCATGCATAGTGCCTCTGTTTACCAGCATACCGGTACTTGCTATATAGTAGAATACTTCCCATATATAACCAACCAATGAATATGTGAAGAAAAGCTCTATCAAAGAAAGGAAGGAGTAGGACTTCATATAATCATACTTAACCTTTTTGAAGTTAAGCTGAGGTATATCAAGATGCTCTTCCCCTGACGGATGCTCTGTTTCTTCCACATGATCAATGGCCAGCATATCATCATTCAGCCATTTTCTAAGATCCAGGCCCAGGCTATCCTTCTTCTCCGTCCTAAGCCTCATATAAAGCTCGGCGCCTACACATTCAAAATATGCATCCGAGAAAAATATGCCTGATAAGTTAAATGTTACATATTTAAGAATTATCCATGGAAGGAGACTGCAGTCCAGAACGAATACCTTCCATTTTTCTCCCATCATAAGCTGTTTGGATATTTCAAATGCATCTTTTCGGGGAGTGCTTGGATTCTCTGCCAAAATATAAGGTATCAGCTTATATTCATAATGTTTGATGAATCCACCAACTATGGTCAGGTCCCATAGCAGCTGGAATATATATTTCATAAACATAACCCTGGCCAGATGCAGAGTTCTCTTGTTCTTATAAGGGAATAAAAGCTCACCCGGCCCAGTATCATGATAACGGCGCTGTTCCAGGAAGTACCTGTTATTTCCTACAACAATTATATTTTTCGCAAATATAAATATAAAAATAGAGATAAGAGAGAAAACCCAGATAATAATTGAGTTTGCAATCTTCCCATTAAATACCAGCTGATTTACACCATTTATAATTCCAAAAATAAAAGACTGACTTCCTGTGATTTCATTTACAAATACAGAAACCACGCCTCCATAATAATCTGCTGAAGTGGTGGATATAGAATCTGGATCTGGAACACTCTGTATGTCAAATATATTCATAAGCAGTTCTTTGACGATTTCAGAGTTTGAACTACTTCCGTCTTTACCAGAAAGTCCACTTAAGGCATTAACTGTAGTCACCTCATCTACCATTGCTGCAGTTTCATTTATCTGGGAATTAAGAGTACTATTAATATCATTATTAATATCATTATTAATATCATTATTGATATCACTTTGGCTTCTGGATACGAACTGGTAACCACCATTTAAAACAATGCCAACTATGAAAGTGATAAGGATATTAAGAAAGTACCTGCGTTTTAGATTCCTAAAACCCTCTCCACGTATCGCAGTTCTGACATTCTTAGTTATCATTGTTATCTGACAGCCTTTCCAATCATTTTCTTCACTTCTTTTAATGCAACTTTCTCAGCAAATTCCTTGCCCTTATTCTTTGCATAGGCTTCTATTTCTTTAAGCTTTCCTGATACCTCAAGCTCCTTTAGCTTATCTGAAAGGCTTATTTCCTTAATTCTGCCAGGAATCTCAGCCTCTTTAATTTTGCTTGTAAGCTTATCTGAAAAATCTATATTTTTAAGCTTATCTGAAAGCTCCATATTCTTAATTTTCTCAGAAAGCTCCATATTCTTAATTTTGTCTGCAAGCTCCATGTTTTTAATTTTCTCGGAGAGTTCTACATTTTTTATCTTATCAAGAATCTCTGCATCCTCGATTCTTTTCTTAGCCTCATCAAGAGATATGTACTTCTTGGCAGGAGTAAGCATAAGAATTGCAAATGCAGTAGCCATTCCACCTGCTACAATTGTGCATACGCCTCTTCTAGCCATTCTCTTGCTCTTCTTAGAAAGCTTCTTTTGCTTCTTGAGCTTATACTCTTCAAATTCCACAGCATCATCAAAATCATCTTCACAATCTTCCAATGCCGCCTTTATCTTCTTTGCCTTAAGTATATTAAATATTCCGGCTGTAATGAATGTTGCTCCAGCCAGAAAAGCTGTTCCTGTTATAATGCAAGTCTTGCTGATTTCTACATTTCCAATCTTAATTTTTGACATATCCCACTTCTCCTTTTTACTCTTTATTTTTTTCGTACTGATTATCATTCTGAAACCATATAATATCTTGTGTTCTAATTAATAATTTTCTTTTTTGTTATTATTTTTTATCTTATTATTGTTCTTATTTTTGTCCTTGTTATTTTGTTTTAAATTTCTGTTTGGGGATTCTGTTATTGAATCCTGTTGTTAAATTTGTTGTTGAATTATATTATTGAATTCCGTTTTTAATCCTGTTTGGAAACTTTGTTGTTGAATTCCATTTTTAATCCTGTTTGGAAACTTTGTTATTAATTACATTTTTCTTTGTTTTGTATCAAAATATACTACTAAATATACTACGAATTGGCCTTTTAGTAAACATTAGTAATCTATCATCATGGATTTTACCATGTTTAAATACCAGTCTATCAGCTGGTCCCTGATAAGAGTCGATGCAACAAGGCCTATACAAAGAGACGGACCAAAAGGCATATGTTCCTTACCTCCCTTTTTGCGTCTTGCAATAAGGACAATTCCGATAGCTGCACCTATAAAAAGACCTGCCAGAAATGCTGTAAGAATACCCTTCCAACCCATCATAAAACCAGCTGCAGCCATAAGCTTTATATCACCACCGCCAAATGCACCGGCCACCAGAAGTGTAACTATAAGCATAAATCCACTTACTGAAGCCGCTCCAATAAGCCTCGAAACTATTCCTATTTCTGGGTGAAGGATAAAAGATATAATACCAAGTACCAGTATAATAACATTTAGAACTGGCGGTATCTCCATGGTATCCATATCCACAAATGTAATTATTGTCAGATCTGCAAAGAATATAAAGCTTATTATAGTATCCAGTGAAAGGCCGAAGAAATATCCAGCCAGGCCACTAAGCAGGGCACCAATTGCTGCAGTTATGAAAAACCTTGACTTATATTCTTCCTTTACTTCCTTAAAACCAATTTTCTTCTTCTCTAATTCCTCTGCTTTGGACTCCTCAAAAGCCTTTTTTTCAGCCTTTGTCATTTTGCCGTCCACATCCTCATCATAATCCTCACGGCTTCTTACTCCAGCCACCATACGCCTTATGATAACATTTAAAAATAAATAAAGAACAGCTCCCACCAGGGCTGCAATAATTGCAATTACAAAGTTCATATTATTCCCCTTAATATTATTTATGCACTATTTCTATTTTAAAACGCATGAAGAATAATAGCAAACATTTTCCACCCATATACAAAAAAATCCCCCATCCCATCACAGGACGAGGGATTTGCCAAAAGGGTCCCCTTTGGTAAATTATTTTTTTAACTGGGATTTTTTCTTTGCTTCCTGCTTTGCTTCTTTTTTAGCCTTTTCATTCTTTGCTCGCTCAGCTCCGTACTTATTTATATCCACGAAGTTTTTATCTCCCTTAGAAGCATTTCTGACTTCATTGATACGATCAACCTGCTCCTTAACAAAGTTAGATGAACCCTTTATATACTTATTTACAATGGAAATAGCATCGAGAGCATTATTAAATCTGGCCTTGCCACCATCTGTTATTCTGACCTTCTTCTTGCCTGCAGTATAGGCTTCAATTGTATAAACAAGCTTTGCATTTGCCGCTATGATTTCATTTTGAGAAGCATCAGGCTTAAGCTGGGCTACATCTGATATTGCCTTACAAAAGTCATTATAATAAGGAGAACGTTTCTCACCTGACATCATATTCGTCTGAAGAACCTTCATTTCATTGATGTATTCCTGTCTCTTATTCTCACTAACGTCAAATGTTTTCTTTAGAACTATTCCATAGGACTTGCCTACCTGTTTAAGGTTAGAAAGAGAGGCATCAACTTCCCTTTCTGTCATATTTTGAAATACTTTTCTCTTTTTTATCCTATCTGCACGATTATGAATGGCCCCTATGACCATATCATCTTTGGAATCCTTGGGTCCATAAAAACTTAATGCGGACATAGCCTTGGCAAGATGATTTTTCTTCTCTTTTAAGGACTTGTTTAATACTATTTCAAGTCCTATATGCTTATTAATATAATCAATATATGGATTACCATTAGCATTTTCCTTATGAAAAATCTTTGAAATCATAGGACCCTGCTTTATATTATATGGCTTTGTCATATTGAGTTCTTCTTTAAATTCTTTATCTGCCTTATTATATTCCTCAACTCTTTTCTCATATATCATTTTATCCAGATCTTTTACCCAGGAGTGTATATGATAATTAATTGGATTATCTGAAACATAAGTTCCTTTATTCATTAATTCTCTATCCTCTTTGGACAGTCCTTGTTCAACCAGTTTCTGGCCCGCCAAAGTCCAGGAAACAAAGGATAGCTTTAAATAAAATTCATTATGTACATATTTACGTAATTCTGAATCAGATGTTATTCCTTTGTTAGGGTTCTTTAAATATTTATGTATCCTAAAGAAATCACATATATTAGTATTTTCATTTACTTCTTTTAAATCCTTTATTTTTTTTACATCTTCTTGATTATAATGATTCTTATTTGCTTGATATTTTTTCAATACTTTATTATATTCTTCAAGCAAATGTTTTCTTTCTTCTTTACTTGTATAGGATGTATTGAAATATTCCTTAAATGTAAGTTTCTTAAATTTATCCATATCACCAAATAATATTGAGTCAGTATATTTTTTAGGACTAAAATTATCGGTTACATAATATTTAAGATCACTATAGCCCTGGTAAAGAAATGAAACCTTACTAGGATAATACATAGTCAAATACTGCGCCTTTAAATCCCTATCTGGATCATTTTTATCGATTTTATTATACCATTTCTGATACTCTTTACCAATTTCATACTCAACTTTGGCCTTAAGCATTCCAAGTATTTCAAAAGTTGATTTATTATCTTCTAGTTTAGTATCTTTCCGCATTAAGTTTTTTAGTATATCTATCTCGTTAACACATTTGTTATCAATCTGATTTTTTTCCTCATTTGTATAAATAGTACCTAGTTTTTTAGCCTCTTCGTCTGAAAAATATAAATTTTTATTATCTTCCTTGTATTTTTTCTGTCTTTCCAGGAAATCATCTAATTCAGTAGGCGGATTATCATCATCCGAAAAATGGGACTCATCCAGTGAAAGATTCATTTGTAGCAAATCCATCACTAAATGATTATAACTAGAATGTTGCAAACAAGCCCACATCTTATCCATTACATCTTTCTGAGCATTAAAGGATTTGTCCATTTTTTTCATGGTATCCGCAATCACTTTATCTTCTTCAGCTTTAGATACCTGAGCAAAAATACTATTCTTTACAATGTCTTCTCTAGTAAAATTTCTTTGAGGAACTTTCTCTTGCTCTTTCGCTTCTTTTTCAGGATCTGTTTGGGTTTCTTCCTGACCAGCATTATCTAATTTAATATCATCTACTTCTTTCATATGTAACCACCCTTTCGAAATATTTTTCTAAAATCATTACACATATAATAACAAATTAATTATAACAAAAGAGCAACACATTTCCCAATCAAATTTGCCAAAAGGGTCAGACCCCTTTGGTAAATTACTGGTGGGAATATAGTAAATTTCCATTTTCATCATATAGCTGGTAAGTGTAATTATCTCCTGCGTTTTCAAAATCCTGAACTAATTTTGATTCAATACTCTTATAACCATTAGTATACTCAATTTCGATTATTTCCTTAATATTATCTTTAAATTCATTTACTTCAAAGCTAACCTCACTCTGATCAAAAACCGCCTGTGTAATATCTCTTTTTTCATATTCTGAACCATCTACCATTAAGGTTTCTGTAACCTTGCTTATAAGCTCTGGATTTTCTGTTGAATATATATTTGTTTCTGTGTATTTACGCTTCTTGCTAAGCCAGCCACTTGATACCCCGGATTCTCCAGATGTACATATATTTGGGAAAAATGACCAGAATAATGTTTCAGGAAAATCATATACATCTTCAACCTCAGTCATATCACCTTGCTTAACACTGATACTTGCCCCTTTAATGTATTCAAAAGCATTAACCTCACCTTCTCCAACAAAATATCCCCCATTATCCTTAAGACATTTTATTTCCTCCTGTCCCGAATCCATCTGCACTGTTACCCAGACCTCTGTATCATCGGTTAATGTCTTCACCTTAACATGAAGTTTTAGCCTTGCTGTCTTTTTCTCCTCATTAAAATCCTCTACATTCCATTCTATTATTTCACCTATACTATTAGCCGATCTTGCTTCTTTTCTGCTTTCCTCTATACTATATAGAAGCCCATCAATGGTTGATTTAGTATCATTAAGGGTATTTTCTAATTCAAATATTCTATTTCCCATTGAAAACTGATTTAAAAGCAAAATGATAATTAATATCATAAGTATGGTTTGATATGTGGTACTAATAGCCGTCTTAGGCTCCGGAATGCTACTATGAGTATCATGTACCTGACCTTTAACAACCTTTTCAAGTCTTTTGTTATATGCAAATATTATTATTCCCACTATAATGACCGCCACAATTATAATAATGGCTAAAATAGATAAACCTATTCTCATTTCAATCCTCCCTTTAAATGTTATAGAACTTTTTAAATTCACTATAATAACTTCTGGTGACATCCACCTGAATACCATTTGATAATGTTAAAACGAATTTCATTGAAAGGGTCGGTCTTATCTTCTTCACGTGCCCCCTCGAGATGATGACAGATTTACTGATTCTTATGAATTCCTTAGGATCCAGCTGTGATTCTAATTTATACATTCGGTCAGTTGAATAATAGGTATCCTGTATGGTATGAATTTCAATTTCTTTACCAAATGCTTCGATAAAAACTATATCAGCTGTCGACAGGCTGATTCGCTCTTTTTTATCATTTCGAACTGATAAAAACTCACAGATACCATTTATTTCTGTAATCTCATATTCTGCTTCCTTGCTTATCTCAAAACCGTGTTCTTCCAGATAAGCTTTTAGGGAATCGTATTTTTCTTCTGAGACAGAAACCTTAATCTTCATCTTTTCCTCCTTTCCTTTCATGACTTCATTATAACAATA
The DNA here is from genome assembly GCA_024696635.1 of Eubacterium sp. Classification (GTDB taxonomy): domain Bacteria; phylum Bacillota; class Clostridia; order Lachnospirales; family Lachnospiraceae; genus Eubacterium_Q. Next base: position 11,626 of record JAILGP010000063.1, read on the forward strand.
CTTTTTTATTTTTAAATACTTTCGAAATAAGTTGCACTAAATCAGGGAATAAGTTACATGGCATTTATATGTTTAAGGAAAATGCTATCTAAAACCAACACAAAAAAAAGAAACAAGCAGGTCACTTGTATCTTTTTTTGTATATTTATCAATATAATTTTTAATATGGAAGTTAATTTATTTTTCCCATCATCCCTTAATTTATCTGATTATATAGATCCTTTTTCTTAAGTCCATTTGCCTTTATTCCCCTTGTCCATCCTGAATTTGCCGCCAGCATATAAAGTGATCTTGGAAACATGTATGGATTTACATATATATCTTCAATACTTTCAGCCCCATTAATTGCCTGAGCCAAAGTATTTAAAGCAAGTGCTGCATTTTTAGATGGACCCTTTTCAGCGGCAGGACCATCAATCATCTTGCATACCATTTCTCCTGCACCTATTCCTAAACCTCCACCATAAATTGCATCACAATCTTCAGTCCATTTTCTTGCCATAGCAAGGAGGTTTTCCTCCTGGGAGCTTTCGTAAAAGCCCATATTAGTTACAATATATATCTTCTTATTTTTGATACTACCGCTTATCTCTATCATTTTCATAAGTCTTAGTACATGGGAAGGAATGCCATCCACATATAAGGGTATGCCAAGAATTATTCTATCTGAGGCTTTAATCTTAGGTAGAATCGACTCCATATTACTCATGTATGAACTAAGATTTATAATCTCCTTTTCAGGACTTAATTTATCCGATAAGGCTGTAAGTATTTTCTTGGTATTTGCATTATCAGCTCTAAGACTGCAGTTAATGAGAAGGGCTTTTTCACTAGAAGCTTCCAGATTTGTCCCATCATAGCTTCCGGATTTTAACTCATCATCCAATTCCTGGAAGGATATATCCTTAATAATACCATGAAAATTCAGACATACAGCTTTAACATATTTCTGGGCCATAGCCTTATCTTCCTCTGTCAGGTTACTACCTCTAAAGATAAATGAAATCGGCTTTTCTTCAGGATACCTGCTTTTATGGTGCATTTCATTATTAATCACTTCAAAGAAGGGAAGTACCCAGCCGATACTTCTGACGAAAACATTTTTAATAAAGGGAGAAAAGCCTCCATAGGTATATCTGCTGATAACCAGTAGTTCATCAGCTTTATGAATAAGGGCTCCCATTTTGTCGTAGCTATCCTTAATAAGACACTTTCCCGGGGTTTTGATCCAGCAGCCAAAGCAACCTATACAAGGCTTTATACTTCCATCATCAGATATGATTTCCCACCCTTTATATTTATCTGACACTTTATTCCATTCTATTTCGTCAAAATCATGAATAAGCAGTCTCATATTTTAAGGCCCCCTTTTTTTATAATTATAATAGATTTAAAATGCAATTTTTCATAGTGATAAAGGTAATGATTTGACGTGACATTTGTCATAATCCTTTTACTGATCATATAAAAAACCTCTGAATTTGCCAATGGGGTCAGACCCCTTTGGTAAACTCCTTTATGTAACCCATAAGCTGAGCCAACGACCAGCCAATTATCCCCACAAACTGAACCAATGACTGTTCTAAAAATAAAAAAGAGACTCCAAAAAGTCTCTCAAGAAATAGTCGGCGTGACAGGATTCGAACCTGCGACCCCTGCGTCCCTAACACAGTGCTCTACCAAGCTGAGCCACACGCCGTACCGAGTTATTATATATTCAAACTCTTTTTTATTCAAGGAAAATGTTAATTAATCCCTATAATCTTTCACCCACTTAATCCGGATAATCCTTTTCACCCTATCCCCAACAGGCGTTAATCTATAGGAATCATAATCATAAATGTCTTGCTATAATTTTCAGCTACCCTATATTTTCTAATTTCCGGTTTTTGAACCAGTCTGATTCTGAAGCCATGCATATCTACTATTTTCTTTACTATAGATAGACCCAGTCCACTTCCCCCTTTACTGTTCCTGGACTTATCACCCATAACAAAGGGATCAAAAAGTGTTTCCACCTTTTCCTCAGGAATTGCTTGTCCATTATCTGCAACAAAAATTCTTATATCATCATCTATCACTACAAATATACCTATATCTGTTCCTTTAGCATTGTGTCTTCTGGCATTGGTAATTAGATTAGTTATTACTCTGGATAACTGGATCTTGTCAGCTTCAACAAAGCAGACTTTTTCTGGAATATCCACCTCCATCTGCATTCCATCATCCTCCACATCAGAATATTCAGATGCAGCCACTTCCCTTACCAACTCACAGATATCAATCTTTTCCTTATTAAGCTTGAAGCCCTCACTTCCAAGTCTCACATAATCAAAAAGAAGAGTTATAAGTTCATTCATCCTTCCAGTTTTTCTCTGAATAGCTTCAAGATATTCATCTTTTTTACTATCATCAACCACATTGTC
>JAILGP010000067.1 GCA_024696635.1 Eubacterium sp.
CATTGAAAATAAGAGGAAAATCATATAATATCAAGTATATGATTTCAACATAAATTTTATTATCCTTAGATGATAAGATGGTATATAATAAAACTGATTGTTTTTTTAATAGGTGATAGAAAATCCAGATATAAAATATGAATTATAAATAGATTTCTTATATATAAAATTACATTAAAAGGAGAATAATATTTTGGCTTCAACAGCTGCTTTATTAAATAAGTGCAGAGAAATCTGTGATAGATATACAAAATTTGTTCCCGAGCTTCCAGAGGAAGAGTTATTTTATCAATTCTGTGATGATGTTATGCGCATGGCCTTTCTTGTGGCGGCAAGTGATGGTTATGTTGATCTTGTGGAAACAGAGCTTATCAGTAGAACCTTTGGGGTTCACTTTGATTATAGTACACTTGCTAAGAGTTATGGATTAGATTATATATCCGAGAAAACATATCTTAAGCAGATACCTATTTCAATAAGGACGGTGGCTGCCCTTGAGAAGCGAAATGAATTCTTGCCCAATTCAATTCTTAATGATACCCGTGTTCTTTATGAAACTATGAAACAGTTTGGAAATGATATTCTTAATTGTACAGGGGCAAAGCTTAAGTTTAGTGTTATGCTTCAGACCTATTTCATTAATAACATACTCCATTATATATTTTCCATGGAGGAAATGGATGCAATAAGCAACGAAAAGGAAATAGTTGATACTCTTAATTTTACCCTGCCATGGATGATTAAAAGCGCTAACAAGGCAAGGGTAGAGAAAGACCAGGCTTCAGGAAATGGATTGGCATCAGGAGCAATTAATAACCCTGATTCCTATGGCCCAGGCAGACGTGGAAATGAAGATAACATAAATAATTCCAACACGGCTTCTGCTACATTTAGCTTTGGTCCCGGTATTGGCAGGTCTAACTCCCGCTCTGGTTCTCGGTTTGATAATTCAGACAATTATTCAAATAATGTTAAGGAATATACAGATAGAGAAGAGGCAAGAAAGTCCATGGAATCCATGAGGACAGATATGAACTTTGCTTCTAAAAATTCTGTTACAGGAAAGGCCTTTTCAGGTCCGGAAAATAATAATCAAAGCTCCAGTCCTATTGATATGAATAAGATAAATGAGATTCTCAGTGAAGTCGATTCCATGATAGGACTTGGAAGTGTAAAAAAAGAAATTCATGATATGGTAAATATGATTCTCATAAATGAGATGAGGCGTAAGAAGGGACTTAAGAGCCCGGTTATGTCAAGACATCTGGTATTTACCGGAAATCCGGGAACTGGTAAAACAACCATTGCCCGTGCTATTGGACAGATTTATAAGACTCTTGGAATCCTTGAAAAGGGCCATATGATTGAAACTGATAGAAGCGGACTGGTTGCAGGATATATGGGACAGACTGCTGAAAAGGTTACTGAGGTTGTTAATAGCGCCATGGGAGGAATTCTCTTTATTGATGAGGCTTATTCTCTTGTAAGTGACAGTGAGGGTGATTTTGGTCAGGAAGCTATAAATACCCTTCTTAAGCTTATGGAAGACAATAGAGATAACCTGGTAGTCATAGTTGCTGGTTATACAGAGGAGATGGAAGACTTTATTAATTCAAATCCAGGACTTAGATCCAGATTTAACAGATATATCCAGTTTAATGATTATTCAGATGAGGAGCTTCTCAAGATATTTAAGGTATATGTTGAGCAGCAGGATTATAGTCTGGAAGAAAATTCGGATCAGGCTATTCTTAAAGCCATTGAAAAAATAAGAGAAGATGAGGTTGATAATTTCGGAAATGCTCGTTCTGTCAGAAACTTCTTTGAAAAGGTTATAAATAATCAGGCTAACAGGCTTATGCAGGAGGGGGTTAATATAGCCGATGCAGATCAGCTTATGCTAATTAAAAACTGCGATCTTGAGGTTAAATAGTTTTGCGATTTAACATATAATTAAATAAATAATCTGTAGGTTAAATGATTTTGAAGTTAACCAATTAATAAAATAAACAATATGTAGGATAGAGTATTTAGAGGAGAATAAATAATTAATGAGTGATAGAACTCTTAAAAAACGAAATAATAAATATAGATATAAGGCTATTAAAAAAACCAATATTGTAGGTCCTATTATATTCTTTTTATTGTTCGTCATTATATCGGCATTTCTCATGATCACCTGCGCAGGAGTGCTTATTGTTTATATTACTTCATCAAAGCTGGAACCAGAATATAAAAATATAAGCTATATGGCCCAGTTATATGAGATGAATCAGGGGAAAGATAATTGCTATGAACTTCTTGATGCCAGTAAAATGGAATATATAATCAGAGATAAGGATGGCAAGGATATTCATGTGACAGGTAATGATACCTGCGCCAAGGAGGCTGAACAATTAGAGCTTACCTCCATGGGTGATTCCATTATGGCCTATGAAGATATAGAAATCAGATATCTTTTTATAAATGATAATAATCTTGGTATTGATCTTGGTATGTTTATTAAGGCAATTAAGGATGGTGATAGTGAGGCAGTTATAGAGGACCTGGAAGGGAGTGGTAAAGGCGAACTGCTTGGGTTTCCTATATGGTTTTCTGTCCCTTTAGATAATAATGAAGAGTTTATAGGCAAAGCAATTTGCATGACAGATATTAATGACGTGATACTGATTTTGGTTCTAGGTGGGACTTTGGTTGTATTACTTGCAGTATTTAGTATTGTAGCGCTGATAAATGGTATCGCTAATGTAATAAGACAACGTAAGGCTGTTAATATATTCTTTGCGGATGATAAGACAACGGGTAGAAACTGGGCTTACTATATGGTTTACGGCGAGAAAATGTTAAAAAGCTGGTTCAATTCTAAAAATAATTATGCTGTTGTCAGTCTTAATTTTAAAAATTATAGAAACTATTGTCTATGTCATTCTGCTGAAGAGGGAGAGACCATACTTCAGAGAATTTATACGGAACTGGCTAAATGTATAGATAGAAGGGAAATATGTACAAGAGCTTCTTCATCCACATTTTCCCTTGTTCTAAAATATAATAATGAAGAGGAAGTTAAAAAAAGGATACTTAATATCATCGATCTGCTTGAAAGTGTTGATCCAACCCATAATTTCTGTTTCCAGGCAGGTATCAATTTTATTCCTGCAAAAGATGATGAAAATGGTAAGGCTATTAAGAGAAATATAATAGACCTGGAGGTTGAATATAATAATGCAAGTACAGCCAGGGCTACATTAGAAGAAACTGATGAGTCTGGTGTTATGATTTTCGACTCTGTTTTTGTAGATGAAATGAAATGGATTGACACTGTTCAGGCCCATCAGGAGGCGGCTGTCAGAAATAATGAGTTTGTTGTATTTTACCAGCCTAAATATGATCCAAGTACCCGTCAGCTTGATGGTGCTGAAGCACTTATTCGTTGGAATTCTCCAGAATTTGGTTTTGTTCCTCCCGGAAGATTTATACCAATATTTGAAAAGAATGGTTTTATTACTCAAATAGATCATTATATGATAAAGCATGTGGCTGAGGATCAAAAGAAATGGATGGATCAGGGCTTTAGATGTGTACCTGTGTCTGTAAATGTTTCAAGGGCTCATTTCGCTGAAAGTGATCTGGCAGAACAGATTCTTTCTATGGTTGATACTGCTGGGGCACCTCACAATCTGATTGAGATAGAACTTACAGAAAGTGCCTTCTTTGATGATAAGAATGCCATGCTAGGAACAATAAAAAAGCTTAAAGAATATGGATTTTCTGTATCAATGGATGATTTTGGTTCTGGCTATTCATCACTTAATTCTCTTAAGGATATGCCTCTGGATGTGCTGAAGCTTGATGCGGAATTCTTTAGAGGAGATTTTCAGGAAGGAAGAGGTAAGATAGTTGTGTCTGAGGCTATTAAGCTGGGAAAGAGTCTTAATATGAAGATTGTAGCAGAGGGCATTGAAGAAAAATCACAGGTTGAATTTTTAGCTGAGGAAGAATGCGATATGATTCAGGGCTATTATTTTGCCAAGCCTATGCCTGGAAATGAGTATGAAGAACGTATGAGACAAATATATAAATTTGTAGAGGAAGATGAATCGAAGAAGGAGCAGGTGGTTGAAGCAGAACATGAGCTTGCACTTAGGACACAGATATTAAAAAAATACTAGATTTAAATATTATTATCAATCCTATGATTATTTAGAATTTTATATATGACTGGATTTAATAAAAACATGCTTTGGGTATTTTTTGCTGAAGCATGTTTTTTTTTATAAGCAGTTTTTATAAGTGGTTTTTATAAGCAAATTTTTATAAGCAATTTTTTGTTTGTTGCGCATTTGTTATTAGCTTAATAATATAATCATTTGAGTACGTAAGACAAAATTTATAGGACTGAATAATAAGATAGATATTATTTAAGTTGAATATATAAATATATGGGGGTTACATATTATGCCAGCAGGTGGAGAAAACAATCAGAATAATCAGAACAATCAAGGCAATCAGAATAATCAAAATGTAATTCAAGTCATGGATATACTCAGAATGGAGGGATCACAGGTTACATTTTCAGTGATGGTTCCACCATTAATTAATGTTCAGGTTCCCTATATGAGCCCTATTGACGAGAATAATAAACCTGTTATTGTTCCCCAAGAGGGTTCGCAGGGGTATGATGCCAATTATGGAAAGATTTTAACAAGTAGTAAATATAATAATGATTATGTAATGAGACCAGAACAGGTAGCTAAATTAAACAAGGACCTGGATATATATGAGTCTACTGCTCAGTTTATGAATGATTTATTACCTATGCAGAATTATCTTTTGAAGGATATGTTTTCTAATGATGAGGAAAGAAATTATGCGGGAGATATATATAATGGCTGTGGATTTGACATAAGCAGACCTGGAGAAATACTTAATGGTTTTATTATGTTTGCCATGGTAGAAAAGAATTATTCCTTTGAAGATAGCATATATCTGCTTAAAAAAGAAGAAGGAAGAAAAGTTGCAAGAGAGTATTTTCGTTTTTGTGAAAAAAACAGGATGATGGATATCCAGGATAGTGAGCAATATAAGAAGTCTATTAAAAATTGGACCAGACTCTATAAAAAATCAAGCGAGATGATTAAGAACTATAATATTCCTCATGCTGATTATACAGATAATAAGAAATTGAAAAATCTGATTGCACCTTATTATTACATTTCCCAGATGGGTCTTTGTGGCGGCCAGGTTTTTATACAAAATATAATGGATTCTCATAGTGACATAGAAAGTGGCCGTAAAATAGTTATAGATGAATTGGGTGGACAGGATAAGCTGGATGAAATTGGAGCTTCCCTCATGGGACTTCAGAGAATATGTGGTGGCGATATTTTTTCTGGGGCTTATGATATTTCCTCATATAAAAATGTACCATTCTTCAAGGGACAAAATGAACAAGTAAAAATACAGGTAAGAAAAAAGACTGTTCATAAATATTTTCTTTCTAAGATGGCTGACTTAGTAAAGGGATTGACAGTGGGTCAGGCGGAAGAAAAAATCAGGAATATTGGAGAATACTATAATTGTTTAATTAATTGTATGGATTTGGATATTTTGAATATTCCAATGAAAGAAGTTTTCGATTATGAAGCTGGAAGGAATAAGAAGAAATTTGAAGAACGTATAGATAAGCTTATTAGTAAATATGATAAGGACGCAAGAAGAGAATTAGAAAATCATCAGGCAGATATAGGCAGGGGATTATTAAGAATGGAGGACATATCCCAGGATATTTATAAGGATTTTATTAATTGTCCTGATGATTTAGCCTCCAGAAAAAGTTTATTAGAAAAGAAAACTGATAGGGGAATTACATACAAGGACTGGATTTATAATAGATTTGGAAATTTAGTTTCAATCTATGGACTTATGCCCCTTAGGGATCTGGATAATAGGATTTACGACCTTATTATTATTGATGGAATACCTGCAAGCAAGCTTTGGGCTGAAAAATATAAGGATGTACAGAGTCCTGTTGAAAGACAAGATCTTATTCAAGCAGATATTATGAAAGAAATATTGAAGGGTGAAAAGAATATAGGTTTCTTAACCTATAAATATACCCAGGATCATAAGTTTGTGGAAGATAAGACACTTATTGCTCTCCCTGGAAAAGCTCTGGCTCAGGAAATTCTGGATAATGTAAGGATGTACAAGTTCTACACTGATACCCAGATTAATGAAATGGATATAGTTTCAAGAAATCTTGGAGAGAATAAAGAAAACTCCAGTTCCTATAATGACCTTGTTGAGTCAGTAAACAATCTTATTTATGCTTTAAAACAATCTAATAAGAGCAGGGAGGGTTATTCTATTCCTCAGGTTCAGGAGTTTATTAGCCGCCTTGATGAAAGTATAATAAAATATCTTGCAAAGAAAAATATAAATGAGAAAAACCGTCAGATAGCAGAGACTTTAAAGAATAAAGTTGAAAATATGAAAAATACCTATGATGTTTTAGGTAAGCATATGACCTATCCGGATATATTAGGTCCTAAGGGAGACTTTAATCCTGACGTTGCTTCTTATAGCAATTTATTATATGTGGCAGATAGATGTGAAGCTTTTTATAGTAAAACCACTCCTCTTGAGGAAATTACTGAGGAAAAAGCATTAAGTAATGTAAATAAACTGATAGAGGAGGAAGGGGCTTCTTTAAATAAAGAAATATTAGATAGTATAAAAAACAAACTGACACTAATGTCAAAATTTTCTAAAAATCTAATTAATATTGATCAATATAATGCTGTTGAGAAAAATCTTAGTGAAGAAGAATTAAAAGAACTTGAAAAAATAGATTCTTTACATAAATTTGAAGAAGGTTTTAATGAAGAGGAAAATATCGAAATAAGAAAACTCTTACCGGCAGCAACAGATCCTTTATATGAAGAAAGACTTAAGGCCTTTAATGAGCTGGGAATCAGGGGTTCGCGTGGTGGAACAGTTAAGAGTATTTTCCTGGTGTGGGCTATGGGACATAAAGGATATTCCTTTAGAAATTCTATAGACCTTCTTAATGGTTCAAATTTAGATGGACTTATTAATGAATTTGTAGACTTTTGTAAAGAACATCCTGTTAATAAACCTGGACTTGCACCTGATGAGCTTAAGACAAATGTTAAAATCTGGTCTCAGATAATGAAAAATACAACTGATACTTTAAAACAGTATTATATTCCTGATGTGGATTATAGGAATAGGGGAAAGGCTATTCAATATTATAGAGAATTTAATCAGCTAGCAAATATCAGTCAGGATTTTCTCCAGGAATTCTTTGGAAGAATGGGAGGAGATAAGATATTTGAAGGTGGTATTGGAAAAGATGGGAAAGAATATAGTGCAAAGAGTGCAAGAGAGTATCAGGAAGAATTTATAGGCCTTAAGGAATATAACCAGATGCATGATTTCTGGGAAAGAAATTCTAAGGTATTTAATTCTGCAGTTAAGGCATATACAAAGACAGATAGGCTGGAAGAATGGAAGAATGGGGATCCATCCATTATCACAGGTAAGCTCATTTCTTTTGCTGCTTATGATATGGCATTTCAGGATATTATGGATAAGTGTAAGGGGAAGAATCTTAGCCAGATGCCATATTCAGTTTATGCAAAAGAGGTAATAGATGTTAATAATAGAGAAGATTTTGTACAGAATTATTATATGAATACATCTATACCAATTGATGATGTTTTTGATTATCTTGGTGGAAACAGAGGAAAAACAAGTCCTTTTGTACAAAATATAAATACTATATTAAATCCTAAAAATGAAGTAAACAGAAAAATTCCTATAGGTCATATGATTGGAAACGATGTAATAAAAGAATTTAAGCAGAAACTTGCAATCAGCTTAAATCAGGTTCCAGATGATAAGGATTCAATGATAGAGTTTGTAAAGGGTAAGGCTGATGACACGACTAATATCATGCTTTTAAGAAGTACATTTGAACAAATGTTCGACTATAAAGCTCAGGTTGTTGCTTCTTCTCTTGGAATTGATTTATTAGATATGATAAAGATCGATGGTAAAAAACCATCAGAGTTATGGGGGAGTAAATATGAAGGCATAAATGAAGATGAAGTATTCCGTATGAAGGATTATCTTTATATGGCGGAAATAGGTAAGGCTATCCTTCGTGGACAGCATGAAATAACCTATACTACTGCATTATTAGATAAAGACTATAATATTAAGGTCAAGGAGCCAGTTGTTTTTAGTCCTAAGAGGGAGGATTTGGTAAAGATAAATGATAACTTTATAATGTATAAGAATTTATTTCCTCTTATAAAGAAAAAAATTTATGATTACACAAGTGCTCTTTCAAGTACTCAGGAAGTGCCTAAGGCTAATTTTGGGGAAGGAGTAACTGGATCCCAGTCGTATCAGAAAATGTGTTCTGCTCTTAATGATTGTCTGGCCCTTGTTACACATGATAATATGCCATTTAGTGGAGCTGAACTTAGGGATAAGCTTGATGCTTTTAGAAAAGCCAGTGCTGCATATTATAAGAGAGGTAAGACAAGTAATCCTATAAGGCTGGAAACTGCTAAGAAAGCTGCTGAGGAAATAGAAACTGACCTTGGTATCATTGATCAGCTGAATAGTGCATTTAGTAATAATATTGCTACAGATGCTTTTGGAAAAAGTCTATATGATGGTAAATTTACTAATATTTCTTCTGTACTAGATAATTATAAAAAGCTATATTCAAACATAAATCCTATTCCTCAGCTTAGTGATGCTGAAGCTAAACGTAGAATAAATGGTCTGGCAGATAGGTATAATGCAGAGGCTGCTTATAATAATAAACTGAGAAGGACTATTGGTAAATTACCTGCAGCCAACAAGGGCCTAAGTGCTTCTGAAGCGGCAAAGCTTTATGTATATCAGTCCCATAAGGCAGAGATTAGGGGAAAGATAGGTCAGGGGCAGAATCTGCATGATGTGACAGTGGAAGAAATAAATGTGAAGAAAGAAGCCCTGAATGCACGTCAGCTTAAGGCTGAATATACAAAGCTTGCAGAAAATAAGGTATTTATTAAAATGGTAGAAAGATATCAGGAATATGCTCCGGCTAAATGGGCTAAAGTCCTGAAGGATACAAAGACTCTTATAAACAAATTTACTTCTGAATTAAAGGTTTTTAAAAATATAGATGGAGAGAAGGCTCTTGAAAATGTAGAAAAGATTGAGCTTCTGGCCGGGGACAAGAAACAGGTAAATGATAAATATACAAAGCTTGGAAATCTGGTGGCAAAGCAGATTATTACGGCACCACGTAATAGCTTGCTTGCTCAGGGTATTGTGGCCGGCTTAATAGAATACTCTGATTTTGAGAAAGCTTGTGAGGCTCATTTAAGAAAGAACAAGTTTTTAGATGGAGGTATATCTCGTACTAAGATGACCAGAGAAATGATTGGACAGAAGATTGTCGATGGAAGTCTTAAAAACGAAGTTCTGGCTAAAATTACAAAGGGATTTACTAAAAAGGTGGAACAGAAAATTAAACAAAAGGAAGCTGAAAGGAGCACGGGCCTAAAACACTAAGGACTCTTTCTAGGTATAAATATAAATATTTTTTGGTTTTTTTATTACTTTTGCTCTATTGACATAAAATTATAATTAAAGTAATATTTTCTTAAATTAGTTGTTAATTTTAAGCGGGGTGCAAAAATTAAAATTAGTTAAATTTTGACGAAGGGGGCAAGAATGCAAACCAAAAAAGTTACCATGAAAGATATTGCACAGGAACTGGATGTCAGTATCGTGACAGTTTCAAAGGCATTGGCCGACAAGGAAGGAGTTGGCGATGAACTTAGGGAACAGATCAAGGAGAAGGCAAACCAACTGGGTTATATCTTTAAAAAGAGTCAGGCAAATGAAAGGGCTGAAAGACGTGTTGCCATTGTAATTGCAGAAAGATATGTTGGCGGTGTTTCATTTTATGTAAATGTCTATCAGAAGCTTCTCTTTGAGCTGACACATAGAAAGATGCTGGGCGTTTTGGAAGTTATTCGCGAAGGCGATGAACGTTCAGGTGATCTCTCTGGACTCATTTCGCTTGATAGTGTACAGCAGCTGATTGTTTTAGGAGAAACTGATAAGAATTTTTTGGAAAGTCTTGAGAAAACTCGCAAAGATGTAATTCTTTTCGATTTTGAAAATGAAGATTTCGATTTTGATGCAGTAGTAGGTGATAATGTAAACGGTGGATATCTTATGACAAGGTATCTATATAAGCAAGGCTTTGATAAAATCGGTTTTGTAGGTAATTTCAGAAGTACCAGAAGTATTCTTGATAGATTCTTAGGATATAGAAAATATCATATAATGAAGAATCTCGAATATAATCCTTCTTATCTTGTGCTTGACAGAACTGACGAAGGAAAGATTATTGATATCGAACTTCCAGATGAATTACCTCAGGCATTTGTATGTAATTGCGATACATCAGCCCATAGACTTATTGATAAGCTTAAGGAAGAAGGTTTTAGAGTCCCTGAAGATATTGCAGTTGTAGGTTATGATGATTATGATGCTATTTCAGGACGGGATTACAACATTACTACATATCGTGTAAATATACAGGAAATGATTTATCATTGTATTAACATGATAGAGCAGAAGTATGAGAATCCAGATTACAGAAACGGGACTACAGTTAGTTACGGAAGAGTGATTGAAAGAGAAACTGGTTTAAAGAAATAATCATATAAGGGATTATAACAATCATACAATAATCATACAAAAATTAAATAATAGATTCTTAAATTGATCATATAAGACTATGGTGGATTACTATAAGAGGATCTGACAAGCCACAATATTATATTAGATAA
>JAILGP010000069.1 GCA_024696635.1 Eubacterium sp.
TTAAATTATTAAAGATTAGATTTGTTACCAAATAAAAGCCTCTCTCATAAAATGTATATAATCCAAAGACATAGGGTCTAATAAATAAAGTATACTAAGTATAATCCTATTTAATTACAAAGTCATTGTCCTGGTAGTTTAATATACTACATTTTATTATAGGTCTATAAAAACTCTATTCCGATCATGGTAAGCCCACAGGCTGGAGCAGTTTCACCTCCGTACTCCCTTTTACCACTTTCAAGCATAAGGGAAATATCATTTACATCTTTAAGTCCTGAACCGATTGACATCAGGGTTCCAGCAATTATTCTTACCATATTATAAAGAAAACCAGATCCCTTAACCCTGATCACAATAAGCCTGGAATTTACCGAATTAGAATTATTTATATTTAAAGTATTATCAGGATATTCCTCAATTATATCTATACTATAAATAGTCCTGACCGTAGTCTGAGCCTGAGAACCAGCAGAGACAAATGCAGCAAAATCATGTTCTCCTACAAGCAAAGCTGCTGCCTCTCGCATTTTTTCCACATCAAGCTTTCTATAAGTAAAATGTGTATAATATCTTTTTACAGGGTCAGGGAAATCAGCATTCCATATTCTATATTCATAGGTTTTAAGGCTATTGGTATGTCTGGGATGAAAATCATCATCAACCTGAAGTGATTGCCATACCCTTATATCCTGAGGAAGAGCATTATTCATTACATAAGGTAATTTTTCCACAGGAATTTTTGACTGATCCACATCAAAGACACAAACATTACCTAGGGAATGAACACCAGCATCAGTACGCGAGGCTCCTATAACCTTTATATCAGTATTATAAATATTACTAAGCACCATATTCAGTTGGCCTTCTATAGTCTTCTCTCCCGGCTGAAACTGCCATCCACAGTATTCCCTGCCATCATAAGAAACCCTAAGCATTATCCTCATATTACCCTCTTATAATAAATATAAAATAATGGATTATATACACTATACTTATATAGACAAAAACAAGCAATATAGACTAAACGCCCATATCGCTATGTTATAATATATCATAAATATCATTTAAAGCAAGATATACTATGTATTATTCACAAAATGTTCACATATCTAACATATTTCTTTATATACCACCCTCTTCGAAACACTTATTCTACATTCATCCAGAAATCAAAGATACATTTTAGATACAAAATAAGAATAAATTATACCAAGTCAGGGATTCAACTAAATATATTTTATTTATATTTTTTAGTATAATATAAAAGTAATACAAACAAGGAGCATATAATGAAAAAAATACTTTCAAACAGGAAAACTTCATACAAAAAAGCAGGCTCAGCCATATTAAGCCTACTACTTCTTATTTCTATGTCAGGATGTGGTAATGGTAATAACACAGCCGAAGATTATAGTATTGATAATAATAATCAAAATGAATATGTTATTAACTCGAATGAAAATGATTCAACAGACAGCAATGACTCCTACGAAACTATGAAGGATTTTTTTGGAGATTCTGTTATATGGGAAGATTCCTACACTATAGATAATATTGATATACAAGCTAATGTTAAATATAAGGCTGATGATTCACCCCTTAACACAAATGTATATACTATCCAGAAGGTTTCTGATGGAAAAGATGAGGAAGAAGAAATTGTAAATTCCATATTTGGAGATAGCGCCACAAAGCTTGAAGAGCTAAAATACGTAAACGAAACCGATTATATATCATTTCTCTATAGATATAGAGACATATTGAAAACTTATAATGCCTACCAGGGTGACACTACCTACTATACTGATTCTGTATTATTAGATGACGTGAATGTCATTAATTTAAATAAATTTGATCTTGTTGATGTCTCTATAATAGACGAAAACTTTACAGATATTTATAAATGGATTGATAAAGATGATTTTTACATTCATATGTATGAAGGTACGTATAATGATATAAGATACGGTCTTATACTTGCATATAATAGTAATACAAGTTCAAGATATATATTTTTCAACCCAATAAGTATAAAAGAATACTATCCTGAAGAAAACTATCAAAGTCTTATATATAAAAATATAAGTGAAGATATGTTAGACAAGGTTACAAAAGAAAACAAATGCCAAAAGTCCTTAGAGGAAATAAAAACAGAGGCTTATGATTTTCTTACAAACAATATACATATGTCAATAAATGAAGATAATATTTCATATATAGATAAAGGAAATTATTCTAGTTTAATAACAGGACAACTGGCATATGTATTCAATATCTTCCATGATTCAAGAACTCCTGCTGCAACTATACTTTCGTTTTCAGATGTTGATTATGTAAGTTCCCTGGATAATACAGCACCTGATTCTTATAAAGTAGGCTATCAGATTCTCACTAAGCAAAAAGAACTCATTGATGTTCCTATAGACGAAGACATTTTCCCATATATAAGAGAACAGGATTATGGCCCTACAGATACGCCACAATTTTCAGTTGATGGATATGCTCTATTTTTGACAGAGGAGTTTGATTCCAGTGGAAACAATGGAATTATAAAGATTACAGACAAGGGAATTTTTGGTCTTGACCTGGAATACAAATATATAATTACGGATGTAAGTAAAAATGTTAATTTACTCGAATTTGATAAGATAAAGGAATCCTTTAATGAACAAGCTCCAGCCTTGATAGAGGATATTAAAAACAATGAATATAATAATGATGTTGTTAATGCCAATATTATAGAAATAGGTAATATAAAATTTGCAAATATAGAATGCAATAATTCAGACGATTCAACTACTTATTCAGTTCCATGCTGGGTATTTAGTTTACATATATATAATTCAGAAGAAAATACAGATTATAGCGGTCTTTATACGGATATATTTATAAATGCAATAGATGGGTCACTAATAGATACAGAAAATAAATAAAAACATAAAAATATTAACTATAATATAAGAAATAGCTTTAGTCAGACTACCACTTAATCAATTGTTATATACTTAGGTAAATCATAATAAAAAACAAAGATTATCGAATAAATTAACATCAAAGTAATATATTAGAAATAAGACTTGCAAGCATAAATATCATAAATATTATACTAATTACCTTATCAGTCATCTGGAGTCTAAGGGGAACAAAAACATTTCTCCTCCTTGTAGAGGAATATTGTCTTTTATCCATAGACCTGTTTTGTTTCCTGGTTCTGGACATAGCTGCATTAAGATTAGGTAAAGCAAGAAGCATCTCTTTATGAAATCTGCTAAATAATGTTCCTCCCGGATCAACTCCCCTTGCTATCTGGGCCTTTCTCGCTCTTCTCTTCTCTCTTATAACCTTAGAAGGAAAATCAAGGAAACTGAATAATCTTCTTGTTGTTTTAGCTCTTAGTCCAAATCCAAGAGCAAGACCGTCAATTACCTCCCCCTGTTTTATATTTTTTTCAAGGGCAACATAAACAAGGCTTAAAGATATAAGTTTAAGCATGATATAAAGGCCTATATTTATAGGTAATATAATCATAAATATAATGCCTAAAATAATTGAAAGTAATAATACAGAAATACAATTACTTACCAAAGCTTTAATACCTGTCCTGCATAAAAGAATCAAAATAAATGCCATAATAATAGTTACCAAAACCGGAATCAGCTTCCAGGAGAATAATGTAGCTACCACAAACATTAAGGCTATATGAAGTTTTGTTCTTGGATCATATGATTTAAGAATATCTATCCTTCTACTGTTATTATACATTTACCTTCTCCACATAATGCTTCTATAATAGTTCTCATAGTCTCGCCATAGTTTATGTCAAGTCCTGCATAAGGTTCATCTATAAGAAGAAAATCAGGACCTAAAGCAAGAGCTCCAGCAATAGAAACAAGCCTCTGTTGACCAAAAGATAAGTTCATAGGCGATTCAAGCCATAAGGATTTATCTAAACCTACAAACTTAAGAACAGATTCTGCCATATCTCTGGCCTGACTCTTAGGATGTCCATCACTTATTGGGCCAAACATAACATCATCTAATACAGTACTTTCAATAAACCCATCTTCTGAATATTGAAAAACATAACCAATCTTAGCCTTTTCGCTCATGAATATCTCGCCCTCAATAGGCTTTAACATACCTGCAAGCAGTTGTAAAAAGCTTGTTTTCCCACTTTCAGAAGGACCAGAGATTCTATATGCAGACCCACACTCAAAACGAGTATTAACCCTGTCAAAAAGCATACGACTGTCTCTGTAATAGCCAAATGATACATTTCTCATTGTAATACCCTGCTGATAATCATTACCCTTTATATATCTTTCAATAATGATATCATTATGTCCATTAAAGGTTTTACCTTTCCTGGAAAAATTATCAGAATCAGACGTATCCTCATAAGAACCTACAGGCATGGCTTCTGCATCTATTTCATATAGACTTCCTTCTCTTAACTCAAATACTCTGTCCATCAAAAGAAGATCCTGCTTTTTCTTAGAGAAAACCACAAGAGTTGTTCCCCTGTTTCTGGCTATACGAACTATACGTTCCATATATTTTTTTGAAGATTCCTTATCCTGCATTGACATAGCTTCATCTAATATCAATAAATCAGGTGAAGACATAAGAACAGAAACAAGGGCAGCCCTCTGCTTTGTTCCACCACTTACGGTGCTATAACCACTACTTCCTACATTTTCCAGATCATATCCTTTTATATAAGATGAAGTTTTCTTTCTAATACTATCAGAGGAAACTCCACGGTTTTCCATACCAAAAACAACATCTCTTCCAATATTTTCAAAAACAATGCCTTCTGAAGGATTTTGGTAAACAATACCACTCATACGTCTAAGCTTTTCCATATCAAGTTGAGAAAAAGGGTCTAAACCTGCTATTAATACCTTTCCTAATGCATCTGGTCTTGAAAGACCAGCAAGATATCTGGCAAATGTACTTTTACCGCATCCACTTACCCCAGTAATACCTATAATCTCCCCCTTAGAAACAGTAAGAGAAATATTGCTGGAAGGAATATAAGGTATATTAAGTTGTGAAATCTTTATATAAGGTATCATTTTATACTCACTAATTACTATAAGACAATTATGTAAACA
>JAILGP010000101.1 GCA_024696635.1 Eubacterium sp.
TATACATATTAAATTATTCATATCATCATACAAAAACATCAAACATAAGATTAATTAAATACGCTTATTACATAATACTTATAATCTGGTCTCTGACCTGATCCATATTATCATCCACAAGCCCAAAATCCATTTCCTTAAATGACCAAGCTGCTCTTCCAATTCCATATTTGTCAAAACAGGTGCATATCATTTTATACCATTTAAGGGCATCCTCCGGCCTTGCAAGATTTATTACACCATATTCGCCACAATAAAGAGCAACATTTCTCTCTTCAGCTACCCTTACCGCTTCCTTCATAAGATTTTCAAAATACTCTATTCCAATAAGCTTTTCCTTATCATAACCGACCATAACCTCTGAAAACCTGTTTAGATTCTCATAAGAGTATTTATCATAATCTCCATATCTGCTTTCGAAGGGCATTCTGAAAAAAGTATTCATTTTCTCTACCCATGGAGCACCCTGATGTGTAAAAATAAGGGGTTCATAGCAATGAAAGTTATATACAATATTTTCATCTAGGGGAAGTGCCAGATCCTTAAGTGCTTCTATACTATTATTATAGTAACCTCCCAAAAGGATTTTTATATCGGGAGCAATAGCCCTGATTCTTTTTATACATTTTGTAGATATGTCATTCCATTTATCACAATATTCCTTATCAGTAACTTCATTAAGAAGCTCGAAGCAGATTCTATTTGACAGATTTCCATATCGACGAGAGAATTCTTCCCAAAGCTTATAAAATCTCTCCTGATAATCCTCATTATCAAAAAATCCACTTTCCTTTTCTCCGCTATCAAAACTATAACCATAGGTTTTATGAAGATCAAGTACCAAATTAAGATCATTATTAGCAACCCACTTTATAAGCTTGTCAATATAAGTAAAACCTTCTTCTTTATAATTCCCATCTTCATCTTCAACAAGGTTATAATCAACAGGAACTCTAACATGATCAAGGCCCCAACTCTTGATAGTCTTAATATCCTCCTCACTAATAAAACTATCATATCTTTCTTTTGAATGATCACATTGTGAAAGCCATCCACCCAGATTAATACCATGGCTATAACCATCAAATTTTCGCATATTGTCACCCTCCTGACATATTTAATTTAATGCTGTTTTTATGTTATATTATATTGCCAAAAGCGTCAAATGTTACTTTAGAATTATCCCCTTAAGGTAATAAAGATATCATCTCATTCGGCCCTAACCCCGAATGAGTGATATCTTTATTGTGTTATAAAAATTTAGTTGGGGCATATTAAATATATAATAACGCATTATATTAAATGCTAATTATATTCTTAATAATAAAGTATCTCTGCCTCTATATTATAATAACTTTTTCCCACCATCAGTTATATCATTTTTATTACTATTATGTCGATTTTTTAACCTCTTTAACAAGCTCACTATTAAATAAATTCTTATTTCTATATTCCATAGGTGTCATTCCAAATTCTTTATGAAAAACATCAGTAAAATAGCTCTGACTTGGAAATGCAAGAATACTGGATATATCTGCTGAGGTAAAATCGGAATATATAAGCATATTCCTGGCAGTTTCCAGTTTCTTTATACGTATATATCTAGTCACTGAAAGGCCTGTTTCCTTCTTAAATACCCTGGATAAATAGGAAGGATTAAGGTTTACATAATTCGATAACACTTCAAGAGTAATTCTAGTATGTAAATGATCATATATATAATCTATAGCCCTGGCTACAGGCATTGAAGTTATCTTTCTTTTATTAAGACCTCTCATTTTTTTTGTATAATCCAAGGTCATAAGCTTATGCAATTCTGTAATCTCTTCATCAGTCTTTGCTATATCAGCCTTTTGAATATAAAAATCGCTTAGGCTATATGAATCAGACATTTCCATACCACCCTCTATGCAATATCTTGCAAGCATTGCTGCCGTAATTGCAAAATGATATTTAAGATTCTGGAGTGGATTTTGAGAAAGCCTTCCCAAACCTTCTTTATTGGAAAATGAATCCTCAAGAAGTACTTTAACCTTCTCTATATCCCCCTTACCTACAGCATTATAGAATTCAAATTCCGGCTGATAATCCGCCCTTACAAATTCATTTTCCCTCTGAACATATTCATGATATATTAATTCCTTTTCAAGCATCATTTCTACTCCTGCTGGTTATCTTCAATTATATCTATAAGCTGACTGACTTTATCATTTACAGTTTTGGGATCATTATATATTATATTGGGATCCCCCTTTATGACCGCTACCTTCTGAAGATTTTCATTTGATATAATCCTCCTCAAAATTCCCATTAAACATATATTTATATAGTGGTGTCTGAAAGCTGATAAGACCTGTAAGTTTTAAAAGTTTCTGATTTATTTTCTTAAGTCTTATATATCTGTCAAGAGTCCAGGTATATCTATCCAGGTTACCATAGTCTTCATATACAAGATGCTTGGCAAATTCTGGAAATGTTGCATCCAGGCCAACGAAACCAACAACCCCCTGGGGATATTTTCATCCCTATACTCATCCACCTGTCCCACTATTTTTCTATATATAAAGAAAAATGCAATATAAAGGAAAATAATATTATAGATATACCAGGAATTAGGATTAGCAGGGAAATCAAGATTTCCTTTTACTGTTCTTGCTACCAAATAAATAACATTTGTAATTACAAATGTAAAAAGAAGGGAATTTAATCTTTTAACTAAAAATCCATCAAAATACTTTTCCTTGGAATTTGCACTTTTAATAAGACCATAGCCGGATGAGAAAAAGAAAAATGCAACCAAAAGATAGCCTATAGGAACAAAGAATTCCATTCCAGGCTTTCTATAAGCTGTTGGAAGCCAGGAGGCCGAAACCATCTGTCCTAAATGATGCAACATAACAAGAATCATTAGAATTCCATGTATTTTTTTTGTCCTTGTAAGACTCATACCCTTTACCCCGACAATAAATAAAAACCTCTTAATTTACCCCTGATTCCAATTATAACAAGTGACTGATATTTACTCTATAAATATTTTAAAAATTTGTTTTGGAGGCTTCACAAAAACGGTCAATACAATATAACAGCCTTTAGTTATACTGAAGGTTCTGATATAATAAATAACCAGGAAATTAATCCCCTATACCTCATTGTTGGAATAATCATGATGGTAATAGGAATAGTAATAGGTTAAATAAAATATTAATTTACCATTGGGGGCTGACCCCTTTGGCAAATTGTATGAGGTACTTATATGGAAATTAAAAAATATCATGCAAATGTATTCTCAGAGGAAAAATTCATGCTTGGAGAATCCCCCTTTTATGACTCAAGGACCAATCTTATATCATGGGTTGATATAATGGCGGGTAAATTCTATACCCAGTCTCTGACTGACTCAAAGGGTAATACTAATACTGATTTTCTTGTTACAAAAGAAACCTGTAATGAATATTCTATAAATCAGGAAATAGGATTTAGTCTTCCTACTTTAAAGGGCTCAACCTATCTTATAGGAGGAACAGATGGTTTATACAGCCTCTCCTGTCCGGATGGTAAGCTTCAGAAAATAATTGATCTTACAAATGAATTTGAAAGCTATCAAAGATGTAATGATGCAAAAGCTGATCCTATGGGAAGACTCTGGTTTGGTTCTTCAGTCCTGGATGATTCAGGTCATGAGGCATGTGGTAATCTATATCTACTCCAGGGGGAAAAGCCAATCATAAAGCAGGCAAATACTCTTATTTCAAATGGAATGGCATGGAATAAAGCAAGAGATAAATTCTATTTTTCAGATTCTCTTTACCATGCAGTATTTGTTTATGATTACGATATAGAAAGTGCTAATATCCTAAACCGAAAAAGTCTTTTCGAAATTGAAGATGGAGTTCCAGATGGACTATGCATAGATTCAAATGACAATTTATGGGTAGCAATCTGGGGTGGTCGTAGAATTGAACATAGAAGTGGTTCAGATGGAAGCCTTATAGGCCTTATATCCGTTGATTCTAATAATGTAACCTCATGCTGCTTTATGGGTGACAAAATGGATACACTGCTTATAACAAGCTCTGGTAATGGTGAAAAAGGGCAAAACGACGGCAAGCTTTTCACCTGCAAGCTAGATGTCACTGGACCTGATCCTAATTATTTCAATTTACCCAATACCCCCAGGAAACCTTTCAAAGAAACAGACCTAATGGTAAATCTTTTGTCGGATCAGACTAAATGGAACAGATGGACTTTATCCTAAATCCGTGGACAGCCTCCTGAAAAATTCAAAAAAGCAAATTTGATTAAATAAAAAGCAATTTCTGCGTAGTTTTAAAGTCTCATATTATATACAATCAAATCAGGTCTTGGGGAGACCAAATTACTTTAACCGATAAAGGGTGGTTGTTAATATTTGCAGCCAATATAAGTGTAAAAAAACTTCTCACAAACCTCTCCTTTTATGACTGATAATATTCACATCCACCTTCGGTTAAACAAATATCTGTACTTAGTCTATATTTAGAAGGAAGGTATATTTTATGAGCAACACAATCTATGTTAATGTAAATGGCCCTGAAAATGGTAATGGAACTAAGGATGCTCCATTCAAAAAAATTCAGGAAGCCGCTTCTATAGCAATGCCTGGAGATACTGTATTAGTAGCACCTGGTACCTATCGTGAATATGTAAATCCAATAAATGCAGGAAGAGAAGATGCAAGAATAAGCTATAAATCAGAAATTCCTCTTGGAGCTATTATAACCGGAGCTGAAGAGGTTAAAAACTGGACTCCATATGAAGGAAATGTATGGATGACACGTATAAATAATTCTATCTTCGGTGACTATAATCCATATAAAACCTATGTCTGCGGAGACTGGTACTTCGCTCCTACTGTACGTCACACCGGAGCAGTTTTCTTAAATGATCTCATGATGTATGAAACTGTAACCCTTGAAGAATGTATTGATGGAAAGGTTTCTCCTACCTCATGGGTTCCTGAAGAATCTATTTACAAATGGTACACCAGCCAGGAAGGTGACGAAACAATACTCTACGCTAACTTCCAGGGCAAGAATCCTAATGAAGAAAATGTAGAAATAAGCGTCAGAAGAAACTGTTTTATGCCAGATAAAAACGGGGTAAATTATATTACTGTCAGCGGCTTCAATATCAATAAGGCTGCAACAACCTGGGCACCTCCAGCCGCATATCAGGATGGTATGATAGGTCCACACTGGAGCAAGGGTTGGATCATAGAGGACTGTGAAGTAAGCAATAGCCGTTGCTGTGGAATATCTCTTGGAAAATACCTTGATCCTGAAAATGATATGTATTTCTATACAAAACACGTTAAAAGCCCTACTCAAATGGAACGTGATGCAGTCTGCAGAGGTCAGTATCACGGCTGGCTCAAGGAAAATATAGGTCATCATATAATCAGAAGATGCCACGTTCATCATTGCGAACAGACTGGTATTGTTGGACGAATGGGAGCTGTTTTCTCAACCATTGAAGACTGCCACATTCACCACATCTGTAACTCACAGCAGCTTGGTGGTGCTGAAACTGCAGGTATCAAGCTTCATGCAGCAATCGATGTAACAATAAGAAGAAATCATATTCATAACTGTATCATGGGTGTATGGCTTGACTGGGAAGCTCAGGGAGCACGAATATCTCAGAACCTTCTTTACAATAATCAAAGACCAAAGGGAGTTGAACCATCTGAAGGATCTATGTTCAGTAATGATATTTTTATAGAGGTTGGTCACGGTCCTACTCTTATAGATAACAATATCATGATGTCTGAAATATCAGTTGTTATGCCAAGTGAGGGACTTGCCTTTGTACATAACCTCATGCTGGGATCCTTCTCCTACCTCAATGCAGGAGTTGATTCAATTGTAAATGACCAGCGTGAACCACGTTATACCCCATACCATATTCGTCACAGGACAGAGGTTGCCGGCTTTATGACAATTCTTCATGGCGATGACAGGGTTTATAACAATATCATAATTCAGACTTACCCTATTGATGAAAGTAAGACTCCTCTGAATGCTGATTATAATCATGCAGGAACTGCTGCATTTGACATATTCCCTACCTATGAGGAATGGATAAGTAACTTCATGATGGATCAGGAACCTAACATGGGCCAGCTGGCCCAATACCATTTCGGACACCTTCCAACATGGATAGATGGAAATGCATATTTTAACGGTGCAAATGTATATTCCAAGGAAAAGCATAACTTTATAAGTGAAGACAAAGCTACATTCAATTTAATTCCATCTGAAGACGGAAGCTTTACACTTGATACTAATATCTATGACCTGCTGAAGGACTTTTCAGTTGATATAATTGATAGCGACACACTTGGAAAAGCCTTTGAACCAGAACAAAGATTTGAAAATCCTGACGGTTCAACCATAGTATTTGATACCGATTACTTTGGCAAAGCAAGAAGTGGTAAAGTCCTTCCTGGACCATTTGCAGAACCTATGTAAACAAATAAAGCATTCAAAATATAAAATATAACGGAATCAAAAAATAAAATATGACAGAATCAAAAAATCAGCCCTGTAAATTTTACAGGACTGATTTTTTAGCTTATATCACATAAGAGTCTGCTCATTAATAATAAGATGGAACTCAAGATTAAGGAACTTGGCAGCCTTACGGCATAAAAGCATACGTTCCATAAATATCTCAAAATATTCTCCTATTTCACCATATCTAGTATCAATTTCAAGCTTAAGCTTTATAGCTGTATGCTCCTGATTAATCTTAAGCTTTGAAGTTTTAACAGAATAATTAACCCTGTCATGAATATCAAAGTTTCTTTCTTCCTCATCCTGAACCCTGCTTCTTCTAACATCAGATTTATCAGCTATGATAAGGGCTGCCGCTATTTGACTTACAGGTACTCCGCTACCCTCATCATGATTTCCAATTGCACGAATTATAGGAGCTATATCCTCTGCAGCTACACCCATCTTATCAAGAAGATAAAATGCCATCATTGCTCCAGACTGACTATGGTCAACGCGGTTAATAACATTTCCCAGATCATGCATCCAGGCAGCTGTTAATGCAAGGTCTATAGTATGATCGTCCAATCCTAATGTATCAAGTATATAGCCAGCTCGATCTGCTACCAGTCCAATATGAGCAAAGCTATGCTCTGTGAATCCCATGGCATGCAAGGATTTATTCTGTTCCTCAATATAAATACCTATATCATGATCATGTTTTACTTTGTAAAATAAAGGAAATCTTTCAGAATCCTCTAATAGCTTTTTATTCTTAGTAATTGTATCGATTTTATCCTGAATTGTAATATCCTTATTATTCTCATCTTTGATATTATTAGTATCATTTTCATTTTCGATAATTTTTTCCATTTTAATCCTCAATTCCTATATATTTAATATTTTATAAAGCATTAATTTGAATTATGCAAAGCCATAAATTCCTTATTATTATACATTAAAAATATTAATATACAAAAATATTTAGAACATTTTATTAAAAATCCTCCCTCTGCATATTCTTCCTATACTCCGTAGGGCTGACACCAAATTCCATTCTAAAGGACTTTAGAAAATGTTTATAATTCTCATAGCCTACTGCTCTTGCAATATCAATTATCTTTTCATCTGTTTCAACAAGAAGATTTCTTGCCGCATTAAGTCTTATTTCCTTCAGATAATTAACAAAATTACTACCTGTATATTGCTTAAAATTAATAGAAAATAGAGTATAATTCATGGATATATAATTGGATACCACAGCCATATTAAGATCCTCTGCATAATTTTCTTTAATATACTCCATGGCAAGCCCTATCTTTTTCTTAGTAGGCTCGGCATCATCCTGCTTTTCCCATATTTCATTTAATCTTAAAAGAAAACGCATAAAATGTTCCCTATAGGTATCAAGATCAGGACAAAGGAGTATCTCCTCCAGCTTAACTAGTATTTCCTGCATACCTCTTTCATCAAATAAGGTTTTATAAATTCTGGGGATTGTTCTAAGACTTATACTTATCTCATTTTTAAAATCCTCTGCAGGCATCCTTCCACTGGCTGCCCTATCAAAAAGTTCATCCCACTCATTAAGAAATTCCTTTTGTTTATCTGTTCCTATAAGCTGTATTCTTCTTGTACGAGCCGTATCTGTAAGAAGCTCCTCATAATCAACTTCTGCCTTATCATCTAAAGCTTCATAGCAAATAATCCCGCCTCTACAAAAAGCCGCAAGCCTGGCACTTCTTACCTCCTGATAAGCTATGGCCAGTTCTTCCTCTGATGAATGTATCTGGCTTACTCCTACTCCACCAAAATCAGTATAATCCTCCTGATTAAAGTCCTCATCCTTTACCACAAAGAAATTACCATCTCCCGCCTCCGGCAGCTTGGTAAGCTTAAGATTTTCCTCTTCATCCAGACCTGGAGCTCCAGGATAAAACATAATAATCCTATAGCTTCCACTCTCCATAACTTTACTATATGCTTCTCTCTGAGTCTTTTTCTCTCTCGCTTGCAGTTTAGTCTCAATAAGCTTTACTACCTCTGCAATCTTCTGTCTTTCTACTGGTTTAAGAAGATACTCCAAAACTCCATTTCTAAGCATTTCCACCGCATAACCAAAATCATCATAGCCACTAATGGCTACAACAAAAGGAGCCTCATCTAATTCATGTATATGCTTAACAAGCTCAATACCATTCATTTTAGGCATCCTTATATCCGTAAATACAGCATCTACCTTATTATTCTGAATAATATCCCAGGCATCCTCTCCATTGTTAGTTTCTATAATCTCCTCTACTTCTACACCACTTCTTTGAATCATAGTTCTGATTCCGGCTCTTATAAGCTTCTCATCTTCAGCTATTAAAATTTTTTTCATTAGTAGTTCCTCCAAGGATATATGGTAATTCAAATGAAATCTTTGTATATTCTCCTACCTTTGACATAATGGACATTCCATATTCCTTTCCAAAGGAAAGATGTATCCTGTCCTCTACATTTTTAAGCCCTATTCCATGTCCCTTATCACTGGTGTCAATTCCACCTTCAATTTTTTTTCTAAGCTCTTCTAACTCTTCCTCGCTCATTCCAGCACCATTATCAGAAACCTCCATTCTTACACATTTTCTTCCTGATATATTCTCTTCCATTACCTTTATGAAAATCGTGGCATCCTCTCCAATTGGAGCTATACCATGAAGAATGGAATTTTCAACTACAGGCTGAAGAGACATCTTGGGAATCTGCTGTTTCTTTAATACGTCAGGTATATTTGTAGAAAGTATGACTTTAAAATCATTTCTTAAATTCATAAGAGCAATATAATTATCAATATATTCCAATTCTTCCCCTAATGTTACATTTCCACTGGTCCACTTCATACTATAACGAAGCATCTTCCCTAGAGAGGTAATAGAATCAGATATTAGATATTCTTCATCTATCTCCGCCAGCATTTTGACTGACTCCAGTACATTATATATAAAATGTGCATTTATCTGATTCTGAAGAGATTTGATGCCAGCATTCTTAATAAGAATCTCTCTTTCAACATTTTCCTTCATCAACTCCTCAATTCTATCCAGCATCCTGTTGAACTGATGAGCCAGCTCTCCCATTTCATAGCCTTCACCAGTATTTTCACTAACCCTTACCGTAAGGTCACCCTTATTTCTTACGTATCTTATGGTCCCAAGAATTTCATAAAAATCCTTTAACATACTCCTTACAAGAAGCCTGTCTATCATTACCCATAAGAGGATCATTATCCCAAGAAGAATAAGAACAAATGTATTTCTTGTAGTATCCAGATTAGATACAGCCTTGGTTATATCATGTACCCCAATATAGGTTCCTCCAATATTATCATCCGGAATAGTGAATATCCCCAGGGTTCTACCTTCTATATTTAAAATCTTAATATTCTTTTCCATCAGAAGACTGGAATTATTTGTAATGGAATTAGATATATAAGAAGCTTCCTCTGGCCACTTATCACCATGAATAATATTTCCATTTTGTTCTACATAGAATGCCCAGTCATCCTTCTTTTCATTATCATAAAACCCTGGAAATATCTCATCCATTCTCATAACAGATTCTATATATCCAACCTGTCCGTAATTAACTGAATTAATAACTCCAACATAAGAAATAAGACTGGTATTATCTGTATCTGTAAGTCCACTGAATACTGCATCCTTATAATTAAGATGCCATCCACATATATCGGCTTCCTTACCCCAATTAAGATTACTTAGCCTATTATTTTTATATAAAACAGACATCATTTCAGTTATATTGTCATTTACTCCATATACCCTAACACAGTACATAAGAGGATTATTAGCAACTATTCTTGTAAGAGTATTAATTTCTCCTTCATAGATATCCAGAATCTCACTGGCACTTAACTTTTCTCCCCTTGCAGCAGATTCAAGGAACTCTATGAAAACATCATCATTTTCAAATATTCTTACAGACATATGTATTGAATTAACCGACTGTTCAAAAGCCTCTTCCACAGAAATCTGTTCATATTTCATGTAGTTATACGCTTCCTTAAAAATATTATCCTTCATATTTTTAAAAAGAATACCGGAAAGAATCATAATAAGAAATCCCATGCAAATAACTATAGCTATGGAAAATCTAGTGGTCAGAGCCATATTCTTAAGCTTTAATGATATGTCTTCCCATATCTTCTTAGTTTTTTTTCTTATACTTTTTGCCATAAGACTACCTGCTTAATCTTCGATACCCATTTTTTCTTTAGATTCATTCATCTGTTTAGTAATTTCATCATAAACCTGGTCCATTCCTATGGCCTCTGACTCCTCCTTATAATATTCAACTAAAGTATCAAAGTCCTCATCTGATTCCGATAGAACAAGTTTCTTTAATGTCTCCGCCCATAGCTTTCTATGCTTTTGATATCTATTTCCAAGGACTGTATCCTCAGGTATGGCTATGGAATACTGACCTGTATATGCTGCATAATCATATGTATACTCTTTCATCTGCTGTACAGGCGGTATAAGATCCTGCTGCCACTTAAGCTGCATAATATTATCCTGCAGCATCCAGTAAGTATTATCTGCGCCATATTTCGAGTTATATTCATTTCTATCTCTTTCCAGTAATTCCTTAACCTCTTCTTTGATCACAGGCCTGCCATCCACCATATCATAGGTCTTGCCCTCAACCCCAAGATAGGTAAGCTTCTGCCCCTCTTCACTCATTAGAAATGTCATAAACTCAATTGCTTTCTCTGGGTCCTTACATTTTTTAGAAATAAGAGTAACTGTCCAGCCCTGAACTGCAGAAATAGGAAGTACCGGATCATCTCCATTAGAATTTCTCGGACCATCGACAGCCATATAAACTCTCTCTGGATTTTTTTCATATATTTCCTTTTGCTGGTCCTCCATATCAGTCCACTGATAAAACATACAGAAATATCTTCCTTTAAGAATCTTCTCTGTAATCTGAGTCCTTTCGTCCATAAAAATTTCAGGAGATATATAGCCCTCTTCATTTAATTGTCTGAAGGTCTTAAGCCAGGATAAAAATTCAGGATCCAGGTTTCTATTATAAAATTCATTATTTTTTTCATAGGGAACAGCAAGAAAATTCTGGAGTATATAATCAAATGTAATATCTCCAAATTCATCATAGAAATTTGCTTCAAAGGGGATAAGCGGCTCCCCATCCACCTCGGGATACATAGCAGCAGCATCCCTTATAGCCTGCATAAAGCCCTCAGGACTAGTCATATCAGGACTACCAATAGCCTCATATATATCCTTCCTCACAATAAAGGCCTGATTAGATGCAAGACTATTAGTATTATCAAGATAATCCTTATAAGAACAGGAAGAATTAGGGTAACAATATATGTTACCATCTGAAGAAGTATACCATTTTACAGAATAAGGATCTGACACCTCATTGAATTCAGGACAGTATTTATCAGCCAGCTCATTAAGAGGATAAACCATATCATTTTCAATAAGGGTTTTTAACTGAGGATCCCAATATCCAAGTGTAATAAGGTCAGGAAGATCATCACTAGCTATAAGAGTATCCAAAGTATTAGCTGAATTACCTACGGGAGTTCTAAAATCGATTTTTACATGGGTTTTATCTGTGATTGCTTCTGCCACCACACTATCTCCCCACACATCCTTATACCATTCATAATTGATATACCAGGTGAAATTTGTGATAGTATCTTCATTACTTTCAGCACTGTCTTTTTTTTCAAATATCACCTTTGCAAAAATTCCAGTACAAATAAGAAGAATACCTATTAATATAACAATTAGAAAAGTGTCTTTTTTTCTCATAGTTATCGGCTCCTATAAAGAAAGAATGATTATTAATACATTCCCACGGTCCTGATATAGATCAGAAATCCGCGAAAAAGACACACAAACACTGAATTTATAATACACACAAAAAAAATATAAGGCAATACTAAAATTCAGCATTACCTTATACTTTTATGTTATTTAACCTTCAATAATTTATATTATTATAATCATCCTCCTAAATATAATAATAAGCTATTTACATTTACCTAGTCATATATAATCCGATTTATCCTTTAAGTGATCCAGCTGATATAGAACTTATTATATACTTTGAAAAGAATACAAATACCAAAAGAATAGGAATAACTGATATAGCTACAGAAAGATATATAGCGCCCTGATTCTGTTGTAAATCTCTTGCCGCCCTAAGGGTTGACATCATTACAGGTAATGTAAATTTATTCTTATCTGTAAGAAGTATCATTGGCATAAGGTAATTGTTCCATGTTCCAATAAATGACATGATACCCATAGTGGCGATTCCTGGCATTATAATCGGAATTACGATTGTATGGAAGGTTCTTATCTCTGATGCCCCATCTATCCTTGCTGAATCAAGTATCTCAGGATTAAGGTCTGATTCGGTATACTGTTTAAGGAAAAATACTGTTCCAGGTGAAGCAATCATAGGAATTATAAGTGGTATATAACTATTTATAAGATGAAGCTTTGAACAAAGCTGATAGAATCCTATCATTGAAAGCTGTCCAGGTATCATCATAAATACAAGTATTGATATAAATACAACCTTATTAGCCTTAAATTTATAGAATGCAAGTCCATATGCTGTCAGAGCAGAAAAATATATAGCACATATGGTTGCAGGAATAGCTACTATAAGGCTGTTAAGCATACCCTTGAATAAGTTAAAGTAATCACTCATAAGCTTCCAGTTTTCGATTAAGTTTGTTCCTGGAATAAGGGTAAATGAAGAAGATATCTCCACACCTGATCTGGTTGAATTAATTACCATCAGAAGGAAAGGAATACCACAGACAATTGCTGCAATTATTAAAAATGCATATATCAAACCTTTTTTAATTTTAGTAGCCATTTTAATCCTCCTTCCTTCTGAATAACATTAACTGACCTATTGATACTACAAGTATTATCAGGAATAAAACATAAGCAATGGCTGATGCATAACCTGTTTGTATAGAACCTGCAGTAAATCCAAACTTATATAGATACATCATAACGGTTTCTGTTGTCTGATATGCAGAGCTTGTTGGAGGTTCAAGAAGGAATGGTATATCAAACATCTGAAGTCCGCCAATAAGCGATGTAATAGCAACATACATAAGAATAGGTCTTATAAGTGGTAATGTAATATTTGTAAAAATCTGAAAACGATTTGCTCCGTCCAATGATGCAACCTCGAAATATTCTCCCGGAATACCCTGAACACCTGCCATAAGTACTAAGAAAGAATTACCAAACCACATCCAGGACTGTATTATAGCTATAGTGATCGGAGCCCATACTGTACTTCCCAGCCAGTTTATAGGATTATAGCTAAGGCCAAAAATCTTTGCTATAGTATTGATACCAATGTTAAATGTACCAAATCTCCAATCAAGAATAGTTTGAAAGAGGAATGCAACCGATGTAGCAGCGATAAGATTAGGAAGATAATATATGACACGGAATAATCTAAGGCCCTTTACTTTATACTTTACATCGGAGAATATCATCATAAGAATAAAAGCCATACCCAACTGAAGAACAATATTTACACTCCATATTCTTACCGTATTTCGTAATGCCCTCCAGAAGAATTTATCAGTGACTACTCGAATATAATTTTCGAGTCCGACCATCTTATAATCTCCCATTACTCTAAGGTCAGTAAAACTGAGAAATAATGTTCTAAGCACCGGATATACACTGAATATAAGGAATACAATACAAAATGGTAATACAAATACATTTCCCCATATATTAAATCTCCTTAGCAAGCTGCTTTTAACAACTTTTTTCTTACGCGTCCTCATCGGTCTTTCCCCTTTCAAAGAATTTAACAAATTATCTATCTATCTCAATCTCCGGATAGGTTGACTGAACTACATCATAGAAGCCATTAATAGCATCTTCCTTATTAGACTGTCCTGTCTTAATTGAGCTGATAGCCTGACCCCAGGCATCACCTATAACCTTGTCATAACGTGTTACCTTAGAATAATCTATACCGGCTGCCTGTTCCTGCCAGAAGCTGTAAAGCTTTTGTCCGCCATAGATAGCATTTTCATCATCCTTATGCTGTTCAAGAACACTCTTAAGAGCAACTGTATCGCCCTGTGAAGCCTCGATCCACCAGTTAGCTGTATCCTCATTTAAAGTACAGAACTTAACATAGTCCCAGGCAAGCTCCTTCTTCTCTGAATTTGCTGATATACCAATATAAGTACCACCACCGAATCCATAAGCAGGTCCTGAACAAACTCCCCAGCTTCCTGAAGTGTCTTTAACATTATCTCTAAGTGTGATAACTCCCCAGCTTGGAAGTCCATAAGCAAATATCTGTGTCTTATCCATATCCTTAGTAGAATCTGCAAACTGTTCTGCATCCCAGACATTTACAGAATCATCTGCATAATTCTGAATATCAGCTGTAAGAATAGGAACTTCCCCAGCCATCCCCTGATACCATGGTGTTGACCATTGGTTTGCATAAGCTGTGAGATCCTTCTGATAAAGCTCTACAGCAAGATCCATATAGTCAAGTCTTGCCTGTGCAACATTAAGCTTTCCATCAACAACCCAGGCTGTATCACCTGTGAAATAATTCATTTCTGCATCAGATGCGAAGATTCTATAACCTGCATCCTTTAAAGTCTGAGCAGTAGTAAGAATTGTAGGATAATCTGCAAAAAGCTTACCAACCTCTGCAGGGTCATCTGTAC
The DNA here is from genome assembly GCA_024696635.1 of Eubacterium sp. Taxonomy (GTDB): domain Bacteria; phylum Bacillota; class Clostridia; order Lachnospirales; family Lachnospiraceae; genus Eubacterium_Q. The sequence goes on from JAILGP010000101.1 coordinate 15,316, forward strand.
CAAATACTTCCTTAGCAATATCTCTACGATAGTAGATACCTGCTGGTGTTATCTGATAAGAAATTGTTCTCTGAATGCCATCCTTATCCTGTCCAACCTTCCATACATAATCAACTACCTGATCTGCATAATCCTGAGCTCCGAACTCATTAAGATCAGCAAAAAATCCATTATCATACATATCCTCAAGCATCTGAGGCTCACCTACAATAATGTCAGGCTCCTTTTCTCCACCCATAAGAGCTGTCTGAACCTTTGTTGCATAATCATCCGGTGCAATTACCACTGTTTCAACCTCAGTACCAGTCTGTTCAGAATATCTTTCACCAAATTGTTCAAGATCAACAGCCAGTGTCCATACTACAAGCTTCTCACCTGTACCGGTCTTCTCATCACTGGAAGCTGTATCTGCTGATGCTGTATCATCATTATCTGAAGCTGTATCAGAACTTGATGTACTTGTTGTACTTGTGTCTGTACTTGCTGCATCATCTGCCTTACCGCCACAGGCTGTTACTGAAAATGCCATAGTTCCAGCAAGAAGTAAAGCTGCTACTTTCTTAAGTTTCATAAGAATAATCCTCCTCTTATTATTATCCCCTGCCCTCCGCAAGGTTTTATTAATGGTAGGTTTATTCTATCCTTTTAGTGACCCCTAAAAAAATTGCCTATTTTTTATAAAGGTGTCATTTTTTTATTTTCCTTGTATATTTTCTATAAAACCCAGACTCCTGAGCTTATTATTATTGAATATAAACATGAATCTCCCTTACCATTCCATCCCTGATTTCTTTTGCAATATCCCCTCTAAGCCTTTTGCTGTAACGCTTCATTTTCCCATCTGTTTCTATCTCTATAGCTGTTACATTTTCATTATCAGGACTATAATCCTTTATTTCCTTAAAATGATATGTAACAAGACATTTCCCTAGAAATTTAGCGCTGACTTTTTTATTCTCCGGTATTAAAAAGCCTGGCATTTCTGGTTTAAAACAAAGCTCTAATTCTCCACCCTGACTTAAATAAAAAGGATTTTCTCCAAACATCATTCTTCTCCACATGGAAAGAAATTCAACCGTTGAGCCAGAAAGTCTTGCCACAAATCCCCTTCCCCATAGAGTCTTATTAGGATTAGCAGAACTGGCTATAAAGGATGAATTCTCAAGATTAGATCTTCCATATATTTCAGGTTTCATATAGCATACAAAACAATTTTTTAGTTCCTTATAAAATTCCTTATAAAGACCTGCCTTTTGTAGTTCCAAAAGATATTTATATTCCATATGAAGAAATATTGATTCATTTTCAAGCCAGCCGGGAGTAAAAAATTTACACCTTCCAGCCTCATCAGGAGCATAGTTAAGACTGGAATTCACCTTATACATAGAGAGTACCTTGTCATATAAATCACTATCCTTAACAGACCTGTATAATTCTCTTCTTTTAACTCCATCTTCCAAGACTTTAAGCCCATGCACCTGTCCTTCAAGAAAATCAGGCATGGTATGAATCTTGAACACCTGAGGATATATGCCATCCTCCTTCTTATACTTAATAACCTCATAATAAAAATACATAGGTATAAGACCATTTTTATTAGTCCTTAAGGCTAAAGGTTGTCTTATCATAAGTACTTCTTCCATTTCATTAAGAAAACTTTTTAAGTAAGACACTTTTAAACCGGAGTATAGCCCGGAGGCTCCCCTATATATAATTTCCCTATAGTCTTCTTTAGCCTTATTTATTGCATACCAGAATGATATAGTCTGGTCATTTTCATATAATTCATCTCTGTTATTTATAATGGCTTCATGCAAATCATTAATTAAGCCATTCACCTCATTTATTACATTTAAATCATTATCCAGATAGGTAAGACCATGCTTCAAGTATCTTATTAGTCTTATTAACTCCAGACTTTCACCATATGAAGAACCAAGAATTCCCGGAAGCCCATTCAATGCATCATACCAGCCTGGCTTACCACCTTCCATTTCAATACCGAAGGAATATGGATCAAGGCTTGCAAACTTTATCACAGCCAAAGTAAGAAGGTGAGCGTAGAGACTGTCCTCTACTATCTTCCCATTCATACCCATATATTTTTTGGATAATGTATTAACTTTATACTCTGAAATACTTCTATACTGTCTTATTCCTTTTTCTGTCTCCACATATCTATCCTTAAAGGGATTAACCTTAACCTCAGGCCAATAATAAGTATAGGTATCTTCAGTCAGAAGCTCCTTTTCCTTATCCGGATATATAAGTAAGTATTCATCTATAAAATCCATTAGATAAGTCCAATGATCACACCAATATCCCTCTACAAAGGAGCCTTCAGTTCCACCCTTTGCAAAGTCAATAAGCTGTATAAATTTTTCACCCGCCTTGTCTGTCGCATTTTTTTCCAGAAACATATAAAGACTTCCAGGAGTAAAAGACTTATTGAAAAATTTCATTACTTCCTCTTTCTTTTCCATCGGAATATCCGACATAATAACCCTTGCACATTCTAGATTTATAGAAAATGTCTGTTTCTGAATCAAAAGAGGATTATAAGCATCCGGCTGAAGAAATGACATAAATGTATTAATATTCTCCTTTCCTACGAAGGGCGAAAAAAATGTATCAAGTCTCCTGTTCTGTGCCACATCCCTGAAATTACCATTCCCTTGGGAATAATACTCTGGAAGAAGAGAAAAGAAATTATAATCTCTTTCAAGGTCACCATGTTTTCTTGAATAAAGATAAAAAACCTTATTATGGCCCAGTCTTATAGGGAAGCCGCCTCTAAGCCCATTATCCATATAAGAATTCCTGGCATATGCATCAAAGGCTTCACTATTTGTCTGGCAGCATATAGGACCTGTTACCTCGTCAAGTATTGCTTCAGCCCTAAGCTCCTTATTAGTAAAATAAGTTCCATTCTTTCCTTCACTGATAAAATCAGTAAAATCCATTATATTTCCAGTATTTCCATAGATTTCATAAAATGTAATCTCTTCCCCACCACCTAGTTCAATATCAGTCATGAAAAAGGCTGAAGGAATTACGTTAGAATGATTTTCCTGAATATTTTTAAAATCTTCATTATTCTTATTTATAAAATTAATTGGTTTTTTATAAGCCTTATCATATCCAAATATTTTGCCTGGATCACTTATCATAGGAAGCCGCTTTCCTTCATCATCATAGGCCACAGCAAAGGCTGCCCCCTCTAATTCTGTAACCTTGGCAGTATCCTCCATGGAAGCCCTGACCCTGTATATTGCTGCAGCTTCCTCAATATATTCAGACTGCATCCATGCCTTGGCAGTCTCTGTCATATTTTTCATTGAATCAATGGATATTCCGTAAGGAATAATAATGGGAAGGCCATCAAGTATAGTAAATTTTCTTTCTCTGTCAGATTTATTTATTATCCTTAGTCTTCTTACCAGACCGCCTATTCTTTCCTCTGGAAGAACATAGTAAGAGGCTTCAATTTCAAGCTCCTTTTCCAGCTCACAGGACTTTACCATCATATGGTTTCTTCCTATTATCATCTCATGAGGATTATTATCATTAGTAAAAGCCTCAAAAAATCCAAACTCCTGATTACTAATTTCTTCCTTTATGAAGGTTCTGAAGGCCTTAGTCTGGACCTCTCCATAAGCCTTCTCCGCCGGATAAAACTCCAGTATACTGTGATCCTTATCCTGAACTCCAAAGCTTACCACTCCCTGACCCCTGTTAACGTAGTAGCACCACACCGGTATCCCCTTAGATCCTGCAATTCCCGGAAGAAAACTACTAAATGGGGGTAATTTCATATAATTATTCTGTCTAAATTCATCCCTTCTACTTTTCATGCCCATACCTTTCATATAAATAACTTTTTATTTTTCTGCACCAGGTAAAAGACTCCCTCTGGTGCTAAACCCACCTTACACTCATATATCATTAATATAAAAAAAGAACCTATGTATTCATAGGTTCCGAATTTTATTTTAGGGGTATAATTTTTTATTAAATAAGTAAAGCACGCCTGGGTAGAAAATACCAAATTACCCTGCGTGCTTTAAATGTGTTTGTGTGTATTTTTATGATAATAATATATGAAATAATTCTATATCGTTTTTTTGTTATTATTATCGTTTTATTTACCTGCTTGCCATTTATTTGATTTTTTTATTTATATTTTTCTATTAGTTTTTATGTATTTATTTCATCATGATTAACATATTATCCTTACTTACCCAGATAATCTATATATTCCTCCAAACACATATCTAATGCTATCATCTCTGCAGCAGCACTTTTGCCTACATATCGATAATGCCATGGCTCATTATTAATTCCTGTTATTTCAGTTTTATTTTCAGGATATCTTTTAATAAAACCATATTTATATGCATTATTATCCAGCCATGTATATACCTCACTATCTGTAGATACATTATTATTTGCATTTATATCCACACATATTCCTATCTCATGTTCACTTGTTCCTGGAATTGCAACATACTTTTTTGCCATACTATATGCATCATCATAGGAATAACCCATATTCTGATATTGATTAATCCTATTATTCATTATACTTTGCTGATATTCCCTGGAACGATATCCTTCCCTTACAAACATATCTATTCCCTGGTTTCTTGCATCATTAAACATTTGCTGAAGGGCTGGATATATACGGGAATCCACCTGTTTTCCATTATCCAGGCTTGTTAACTGAATATAATAATTATCAGGAACTGGATTATCTCTATTTACAAGAATAAGGGCCCACTCTGACTGATCTATATAACCATATTCATCAAACCAGTAAATCCTTCCATCAATTTTAAGATACTGATTTTGAGGATACCAGCCAGTAGAATCCAGGTACCACCAGCCACTACTGTCATTACACCAACGACCACCTCTATATTCCTCTATCCAGCTTCCATCTGGGCCAAGAAAACATCCATCTCTATAGCCACTATAATCCATATATCCACTGGACTTAAAATAATAATATTGGCCATCAATTTTCTGCCACTCTTCATAGGGATACCAGCCTGAACCATCTTCAAACCACCAGCCCACACCATTAGATTTCCACTCTCCTATACTGGCATAGGTCTGAGTGCCATCAGAATTATACCATTTTCCATCAACCCATTCATTTGAGTAGGAATCAGACTCCTTACCTGAATCATCATAAGTTACATCATTCTCTTTGGCATATATATTATTAAAATTATAAATATCCTGTGACTCAATTCCTGTAATAGCTTCAATTCCGGTTTTGGAAAAATCTACAATCTCCTGACCAAAAAAAATTCCTGCCACCATTATAGATGCAGCAATCAGCCTTTTTATTTTTACTAATCTCACTACATACCTCATAATAAATATAATTAAATAAGAATTTAAACCTGATATAAAGGCCTATAAAAATCTACACAATAAGGTCAGCAAAATCAATTCTTACCACCTTCTGAATATCACTGACTCCTATATCAATCTGGGCACCTACTCTTCCTGCACTTACATATATCCTGTCCATAGCTTCTGCTGTATTATGGATAAAGGTTTTAAAGGGCTTCTTCATTCCAACAGGGGAACAACCACCATGCACATATCCTGTTAATGGAAGCAGCTCCTTTTGCTTTATCATATCTATAGATTTTTCACCAGCAGCTTTGGCAGCCTTTTTTAGATCCAGCTCCTGAGCCACTGGAATAACAAATACATAATGTTCTCCTGACTTAGCAACAGTCACAAGTGTTTTGAATACCTTTTCTACAGGTTCCCCAAGAATACCGGCTATTTCTTCCCCTGTAAGCTTAGGGTCTGCCTGATAGGTATGACTGGAGTATATTATCTTTTTTCCGTCCAGAATACGCATTACATTTGTCTTATCTTTATCCTTACCCATATTATTACCTCTTGTAATCAAAATATTATCGAATATGTTAAATATAAATTATATAAATTTTTTCATATTCCCCCATTTATTTAATTAAACTTTTAACCTTTATAAACTTCTTGTTGCAATAAGAGATATATCAGTACCTGCTATATTCTTAACTATAACATCCCCCACATGAATAGGAAGGCTTACCCTTGCAGACTTAGCTTCCTTCATGCATTCAAATATTTTCTCCTTAGGTATAGGCATAGCAGTCTTAACTGGAATACTTACTCCCTCTTCAGATACTACTGTCGTAGTAACCATTCTGCTTGGAGCAGTCATTTCTGAAAAGGCATAATCACTTCCTCTTTTACAGGTATTTCCACTTACTGAAATAACTTCATTTTTCCCATCCTTAACTTGTAATTGGACCTGCAGATGACAGCCCATGGGACAGCATATACAAATCAGCTCTTTTTTCTCCATAACCCATCACTCCTTTACTATTCCAACAGTTATATCTTCTATTGCTCCATTTATCAGATCCTTCTTGATCAGGATATCCTGCATCTCACTTGGAATAAGTACTCTTGCTTTTCTTCTTAAGATATCCTGGTCACCGCTCTTTATTAAAATAGTGGAATCCTTATAAACTCCTGTAACCCTGAATCTAAGGTGAATATCCTCCTTAACCTGACCCTTAGCAAATCTTCCAGGTACTGTATATCTGACGCCTGCCTGAGGTATAAATTTAAGCATTGTGGCAAAGTCTTTATCTAGGTTATGTGATTCCCCTTCATTAAACTTATCTTCTTTCTTAGACTTATCTTGTTTCTTAATATAATCCGCCGCACTTTCCCCCGCTTTAGACGCCTCAGCAGATACATAATCAACCAGATCATGTACATGAAGTACATTTCCACATGCAAAAACTCCAGGTATATCTGTTTCTAACTCATGATCCACAAGAGGTCCGTTAGTTATAGGACTTATCTCAACTCCACAGGACCTGGATAACTCATTTTCCGGAATAAGACCACAGGAAAGAAGAAGTGTATCACAAGGATAAAACTTTTCACTTCCCTCAATAGGCTTACCATTTTCAACTTCCGCAACCATGACACCTTCTAACTTATCCTTACCTTTTATATCAACAATTGTATGACTTAGATAAAGTGGAATATCATAGTCCTCAAGACACTGAACTATATTTCTGTTAAGCCCATTACTATATGGCATAAGCTCAAAAACTCCAGCCACGTGAGCCCCTTCAAGTGTCATTCTTCTGGCCATAATAAGACCTATATCACCTGACCCCAGTATAACAACCTCTTTACCTGGCATGACTCCATCGATATTTATAAGCTTCTGAGCAGTTCCAGCTGTATATATTCCTTGAGGTCTATAACCAGGAATTCCTAGAGCACCACGAGGTCTTTCCCTGCAACCCATGGCAAGAATTATGGCTCTCGTTTTTACAACCTCCACCCCTCTATTTCTGCTAAGAATTGTCACATATTTATAATCATATTTTTCAATTTTTTTGTCTGAGGCCAGAGTCGAAGCTTCATTATCTTCTGACCTAAAATTCTCTTCTGACTTATCATATTCCCCCAATCCATCCTCCATGGTTTGGGGATTCACTTTAGTCATATCAAGAACCATAGTCTCTGTTTCATAGCTTATACCAGCTTCAAGAATCATATCGAAGTAGCGTTCTGCATACTCCGGTCCCGTAAGCTCTTCCTTAAAGGTATGAAGACCAAAACCATTATGAATACACTGATTAAGAATTCCTCCCATTACAGTGTCTCTTTCAAATATAATAATATTCTTAAGTCCCTTATTATGTGCAGAAATGGCAGCTGCCATACCAGCAGGTCCCCCACCAATTACCACAAGATTAAATTCACGCATTTCCAACCACCTCCATTAATTCTTGGAAACTTCTGCCAAAGGAATATTACACTCCTTGGAGATAATTTCCATAACTCTAGGTGTACAGAATCCAGCCTGACATCTACCCATTCCAGCTCTGGTCCTCCTCTTTACTCCATCAAGAGTAGAGGCTCCAAGAGGTCTTCTTATTGCATCAAGTATTTCCCCTTCAGTAATACTTTCACACCTGCATACAATACTGCCATAGGCCGGTTCTTTCTTAATAAGTTCATTCTGCTCTTTCCTTGTAAGATTAGCAAAATGTACAACTCCTCTACGCTCATCTGTGAAATTGGATTTTAACTCCATTTTTTTCTCAGCACATGCTTTACAGTCTCTATTTATAACTACTTTAATTATTTCTGCTACATATTCCCCAATTGCCGGAGCACTTGAAAGTCCCGGTGACTCAATTCCTGCAACATCTATAAATCCATCTATTATTGATTCACGAATAATAAAATCTCCAGTTTCTCCTACTGCGCGAAGTCCAGAAAAATTAGTTATTGCCTTGTTCATTGGTATTCCGCTAACAGATAATGCCGCCTTAGTTTTAATATCCTGAAGACCAAAGGCTGTAGTCGCTGTATTTTCCTTATCCTCTATATTTTCTGCTGTAGGTCCAACTAGTAAATTACCATGAACAGTTGGAGTAATAAGTACTCCTTTTCCAAGCTTGGTAGGAAGTTGGAAAATAGTTCTATCTACTAGATTTCCTACTTCCTTATCCAAAAGATAGTATTCTCCCCTTCTAGGAATTATAGTAAAAGGCTGGTCAGATACCATATTATGAATCTTATCGGCATATAGACCTGCAGCATTTATAACTATGCAAGCCCTGATTTCGCCACAATTGGTTGACATAATGTAATAATAAGGAAGCTTTTCTTTCCCGGATATTTCATCTTCTACCCCTAATCCTGCCTCGAAATCAGGATCTCCATTCTTTACTCTTTTAATACCCGTAACCTCTGTATTAAGCTTGAACTGTACTCCATTTGCTGCCGCATTCTCAGCAAAAGCAATATTCATTTCAAATGGACAGACTATAGCTGAGGTCTTAGCTAAAAGAGCCGCTACCACATTGTCTCCCAGACTAGGTTCAAGACTTCGAGCCTTATCTCCATCAATTATTTCAAGCCCCTCTACCCCATTTCTGATACCACGATCATAAAGCTCCTCCAGACTTCCTATTGAATCTTCATCAAAACATAAAACAAGAGCCTGATTATTCCTATAGGCAAAATCAAGTTTTTTCGCCAATTCAGGCATTATCTGACTACCACGTACATTAAGAGCAGCCTTAAGTGTTCCTGGAAGTGCATCAAAGCCAGCATGAATTATGGCACTATTCGCCTTACTTGTTCCCTGACAGATGTCACTCTCTCTTTCCACAAGACAAATATTTAGATTATATCTTGATAATTCCCTTGCTATAGCTGAACCAACTACCCCACCGCCAATTATAGCTACATCATACATCATATAATTCTTCTCCTTTGAAATACTAATATTTTCAGTAGCATTCGTATTTAAAACCCTTATAAATACTATCAAACCATTTGTCTTATTTGTCAACTTACAAAAATCATTTTTTATATATTGTTTCAGAAGCAGGATCTCCAGTCTTTACTGCACTGCTATTCTTATTATTTTGATTATTAGCTGTATTGGAACCTGTTGCCTTTGGACTTTCAGTTGTAGTAACATCAGCAGGTTTGGCTTCTGTAGCTTTCTCTGCTACAGGACTTTCTGTTGTAGCCTGAGTTGTGGCCTCTGTTGTTACTTCTGTATAGACATTCTTAAAGGCTACATTTGTTGTCGTGTCGGCAGTAAGTGTAATAGCCTCTGTTGCATCTCCAGAGTTTTCTTCTCCACTATCTATAGTATAAGTTACATTAAGACTCGCCAATCCTGCCGAAGAGGATGAACTGGCGTCACTATTAAATACACTTGAATTATAACTAACTGATGTCTTATTATCATAAGTTCCTGGATTAACTGCATAAAGCTCAGCATTATTATAACTGTTTTCATCTGTCAGTTCATATGTATAATCAGCAGTTTTATCCATTATTTTATTATTATCATAATATATGGTAGCAGTATTTTTATACGTATGTTCTTCGTCTGCCTGCTTCAAAACCTTTGTATCATATGCTATATATGCATTATTTTCACTTTTCTTTAGAGCTTCCATAAGGACATCTGAAAATAAATATGTTACCTCTGTTTTTCCATTATCCAACTTTTTTACGTTTAAACTTTGTATAGCATTTTTTATTTCCGTACCATATTTTTGATCAAAAACCGTTACAGAACTTTTATCAAATTCAAGATTTTCTGGAATGACATCAACAATGTATCCACATGAATAATCACAGTCAAAACTTCCGGATATAGATTCTTAATAACTATTGTCCAGGTTATAATACCCTTTTCAAGTTAAACCATCCGGTGGATTAACACGCCATATAAGCTTATTAATCTTCATTTCACTAGTAATAGTTGGTGTTAACATATGAAATTTCACTTGGATCTGGTCAGGAAATGTTATAATAACATCCTCTGTCGCCTGACCACCATTTTCATCCTTTAATATAATTCCTGAAAAAGTAAGGGCACCCTTTCTGTTATCCCGTTTACAAAAATTTTTATCATCATACCATATACTGATTACATTATCGGTAATTGTGTAATAACCAACCCTCGTATTTCCATGAAATACAGGACTCTGAGCTACATCATTAAATGTAATCTGATCAGGAAGCTTATATGTGAATACCTCATTAGGACTTATAATTGTTGAATCTTCAAATGCCCATGAAAGGTAAACAAATAAAGTATCTCCATAAGTAATATCAGGGTATGTAGATTCATTCCAAGGATAAGCCTCTTTTTTACCATCTGACTTATTGATTATCGAATCTAATGTTACTGAACTAGCCTTCTCTATCAGTGAGGATTCCCCTTCCGCACTAACATAAGTTCCACTCATCCCCCATATAAGAGACGCGAAAAATGCTCTTTTTTCCAAAACACAATATTTCAGCATTTTACATCAAAAATCCCCACTTACGCCCCTATTTTTTTATATACTTTTTAGGTAATATTTAAGTAATATTTTTTACTTAATATTAAAAATCGACCAGTCAAATAAAGACTGATCGATAAAATAAATCATAAATATAAATATAAAAAATACTTAGAGCTAATCACTTTACTATAGACAAACACAAAAATCCGGATGTTCTCCTGAATATCCAACTTCTGGTATACAGGAAAGGTATGACATATCATCATCAGAAATCATAAAATCAAATATATCCATATTTTCTTTCATCCTATCAATACTGGAGGTTTTAGGAATTACCGGTATTCCTCTCTGAACCAGATATTTTAATAAGATCTGAGCTGTAGACTTACCGTATTTAATCGCAACATCTGTTACCCTTTCATTCTGAAGTAATTTAGCTCTTCCAAGCGGACTCCAGGCCTGTGGAAGAATTCCCTCTTCCTTAAGATATGAAAGTGTATACTCCTGCATATATCCAACATGAAGTTCAAGCTGGTCTACCATAGGTCTGACCCTTGCAACCTTAAGCAATGGTTTTATATGATGAGGAAGGAAATTAGAAAGACCTATAGCCTTTACCTTACCTTCATAATAAAGTTCTTCCATAATCTTCCAGCCTTCGGCCACCTTACTAAACCATTCAGGATCATCAGAATTCTTTGGCCAATGAATAAGGAACATATCAAGGTAATCCGTTTTCAGTTTTCTACAGGAAACCTCAAATGATTCCCTTGCCCTCTCCAATTCCGTAGGCCATACCTTACTACATATAAAAAGCTGGTCTCTTGGAATTTGAGAATCTTCTATAGCACGACCTATCTGCTCCTCATTATCATAAAAGCTGGCAGTGTCTATATATCTATAGCCTGCATCAAGAGCAAGCTTTATGGTATCCATTCCATATTTTTCAGTTGAAAGATATGATCCATAACCAACTGCCGGGATAACAATACCATTAGGCAGAATAAATTCTTCCTTACAATCATTATATCCCGAAACATCAAGAATCCTGTCTAGAAGTCTCATATTCTTTATGGAGAAATCCTCAGTAACTAAAGGAGTCTCCCCCTCTCTTATACATCTGTTTATCTTATCCAGTTCCAGGCTATAATTTGATTTGCTGCTTACCTGACAGGTTTTTTCAACTCTTTCTCCATGTTCCTTCTTTATTGTTATATTGAATTCCAGGTCACCTTCCTGATTATATTCAACATCTGAACGTATGTATCCCTTTGTTCCATGTATAAATAATCTATCATACCGATCACTAGTATCCTTACCAAGTATCATCCCTGCATTAAAGGATGCTCTGGCTCCATTTTCAAACTTAATCATGACAGAAGCCATATGATCTACACCTGTATCATCAAGTTCAGCATCTGCCTTGACATACTTAATAGGAGAATCAATAAGTGAAAGAATCAGACTTGTACAATAGCAGCCTATATCATATATTCCACCACCACCAAGTTCCTTATGAAGTCTAAAGTCCTCACTATAACCCTGGGTAATAAAGGCTGTATCTATATAATCCACATCTCCGATTTCCTTGTTTTGAATAAGTTCTCTTAACTTATACATATATGGACTATTAAGATAAGCAAATGCCTCAACAAGCAATACACCATTGGCCTTGGCAGCAGCAAACATTTTCCTTAGCTCTGATTCATTCATGGCAATAGGCTTCTCACATAAAACATGTTTTTTAGAATTTAAAGCCTTAATAACCCACTGACAATGAATATTATTAGGAAGCGGTACATAGACAGCTTCTACCTCCGGATCAGCCAGAAGCTCATCATAAGAGCCATATGCTTTTTTAAATCCGAATAATTCTTTAAACTCTTTTGCCTTCTCCTTGCTCCTTCCTGCTATGGCATATAATTCACATAGGTCTGACTTCTGCATTCCTGGAATAGTACACCCTCTTGCTATTCCAGCGGTGCCTATGACACCCCATTTAATTTTACTACTCATAATAAATCCCTTCTTGTTTTGTACAAAACCTCTAATAAATCCTTTGTTATTATAACAGTTTTGACTAATATGTTAATAGTAATTGTACAATTTGGCAATTATTTGAAAAATTATAAATACAATAAAAAACCGGGAATCCAATAAATAGATCCCCAGCTTTAAAAATATTATATAATTCACCATATAAATATCATTTATAGTCTTCATCAGAATAAGTCTATAAATAATTATATAAATAAGCTTGTAAAATGAAATTAAAGATCAATTTTATCATCATTAACCGGCACTATTTCTCCATCTACTACTGCCAGTTCTCCAATTTCATCCAGTACCTCGCCTCTGTAGGTCAGTTCCTGAACATCCTGGAAACCAACAAAATAAAGAAGTTCTATAGCATCTCTATTAAAAAAGACCATATCATTACTACTGGAAATGCCTTCTGGATATACACACCCAACATAATCATAAATCCTATCTGTTCCTTCCGGCACTACAATTCTTCCGCATATCATAACATATCTTTCCGCATCTGAAATTTTTACAACTGATCCGATTGGTAATAAATCCTTATACATTACTTTACCCTCACTTTCATTTTTTAAAAGGTTTTTCTCTATTAACACTTTTAACGTCATTATTATTAGAATTTTTGTTATTCAAATTCTTATTATTTGGATTAGTTTTTTTCTTTATACTGTCATTATCCTTGCTTATTTTTTTATTATCTTTATCCAGCTTATCACCCTTAGCAGCATTCTTAGCTTCTTTAAGCTTACGCTTCTTTTCTTCCCTTATTTTTTCTTTCTGTCTACGTTTTTCCTCTTCCAGTTTTCTCTTTTCAGCTTTTCTCGCCTCAAGAGTTGCTTTAGAAATAGCTCTTCTTTTTTTCCAGTTTTTAAACTTATCAACTAAATCCTTCCAGTCAACTGAAAGATAAATATTTCCACCAAGACCAAGAGCACCACCACCACCAAGTCTAAGCCCACGATTTGGTAAAAATGTAAATTCACCCTCAATTCCTGCTGCAAGAGCTTTCCCTTCTGCTGAAAATGAAAATCTGACTCCAAATACAGAAAATCCACTACTTATTTTACCATTAAATACGGATGCAGAAGCCCCTGCCTTGACCGTTACACCAAAACCATCTGTAACAAGATTGCCATCTTTATCTCTCTTATAAATATGCCCTATTCCAACGTTTTCTTCAGCCTTTGCGTGACCTATATGTCCTTCTGCTTTAACAAGAATACCAATATCACTATTACCCAGTTTGGTTTTGGCAACTCCTCTTGCTCCATAACCTTCTGCTAAACCCTGGATTTGAGCCTTAATACTAAGAGGGTGCTTAAGTGAAAAACCAATTCCCACATTGCTCATCACTCTGCCTCCCAGTACTCCACCATGCACACCAGCACTAAATAATTTATTCTTGGTGCTATATTTTAGAGATACTTTACCAAGCTTTGCTTTAGCAAGTATTGGATAATCAAAATCTCCTGCCATATAATCCTTCTTCATCTGGGAACGGCCTGCTCTAAGCTGACCATTCAAAAACTTGAAGTTTCTTTTTACAGAATCGCCGACAGTTCTATTTACTAAAGATTTTTCCTCTCTAAAGTCGCTATTTTCCCTTGTTTTTATTCCCAGGTCTTCTAGCTTTCTAATATCTTTAACAGATTCATAAAGCTCGATAAGGCCTTTACTTGGTTTAAACTCATCCGGCATCTGAGGATTAATAAGATTATCCTTCATTGATTTAATCTTCTGATCCAGTTCTGTAGCTGGAGTCGTATATACTTCTCTGATCTGCTCAAGACTCAGATTAGTAAATTCAGGATTGGAACTCATGGAAATCCTTGCATCCATATGACGTCCAATCATTTCCAAAGTTGAGATTTTCCCAGCCAATTCCTCAAAGCCACTTTGGGTAAGGCCCATGGCAACTCTAAAATTTTTAAAGAACTCTCTTTCTCTTTTAGAACCATCCTTCCATTTTTCTGCCTTATTATATATCTCAACAACCTGACGGATTTTATAACGATTTTTATTATAAAGATCAAGAAATTCCTTACTATCCTTATAATTCATTAGCTCCAGGCGATGAAGATTTTTTATTTCCTTAAAATCATCATATAATTCCCCTACTGTAATCTCATTATTATTCAAAAAAGAATTATTAACAGCATTATCATATGCCTCTTTTGCACTCACAGACTCCCTATGATAATTTAAAATTTCCATTTTAGGAGTATCATCCTTAATAAAGCTATTGATATTTTTACTTATATCTTCCGCGCCAATAACACCACTGCCAAGCTTTTTCTCTATTTTATTATACTCCTTATTAAGGATAACAGGTGGTCTTGTCTGAGCCTCTATGAGACTCTCTCTTAAAATTGGCTTAATAATCTGCAATGAAAGCTTATTAATATCATCAGCTGCCTTTAGACGGGTATACTTATCACCTCTTGCTGCAATAATTCCTTTTCTTGGATTACCCTCAAGACTATAGGGCTTTTTCTTATCCTTTGCTTTAGCCTCCTCGTACTTCAAAGCCTTCATACGCATATCATCAATAAGAATTCCAAGACGGTTAATATGTTCCTCATTTAATCCATTATAGCTATAATAAATAGTCATAAGATTTCTTACAGAAGATGCAGCCTTATAAAGCTCTTCGTTCTCCTTACTATAACCTGCACTAATAAGGGCACCCCCGCCAGTATGAAGATCACGTCTTAATTTATCAATATTTGCTATCCAATCATTTAGTTGATTCTTTGTAACCATAACACAATCCCTCATTAAAAGAATTTAATAAACCCCATAAGTAAATACTATCCTCTTAAACAATTTAACTATGACACATTTTACTACATAAAGCGCAACATAATAGCAACAAACTAATGGATTAATTCCCAAAACATTACTGAACTTGCTGCGGCTACATTTAGAGAATCAACAAGTGGATTCATAGGAATCATAGCTACATATTCACATCTATCAATAGTATCTGATTTAAGTCCATAGCCCTCATTTCCAAGAACAATGGCCAGCTTCTCCTCTTTTTTTATCTCTGGATCATCTATATTTACCGCATCCTCAGAAAGAGCCATTGCCACTGTAGAAAAGCCCTTTTCCTTAAGTATTTTTATATAATCCTCCTTAGGACCTATTCTTGTCCAGGCTATCTGAAATACAGTTCCCATACTAACCCTCTCAGCCCTTCTATATAATGGATCTGTGGAATCATCAGTAATAATGATTGCATTTATTCCAAGAGCTGCAGCTGAACGAAATATAGCTCCCATATTTGTGGGATTATGTATATTTTCAAGAACTGCCACTACCTTTTTCTTATTTTTTACATTATTAGAATTAAAAATATTATCTGAATCTAATATTTTTTCCATGGATGGCATGTTCTTTCTTTTCATAGCTGCAAATATACCACCAGTAAGTGCATACCCAGCCAGATTTCTTAGTATTGCATCAGCCCCAAAATAAATTGGTATATCCTTACATTTATCGAATATATATTCTGTATCCAGATCTGGTTTATCAATATTTTTTTCAGAGGTAAGAATAGAAAGCGCCTGATAACCTGCCTCTAAAGCCCTTCTTATAACCTTTGAGCTTTCGCATATAAAAAGCCCAGAATCCGGTTCA
>JAILGP010000170.1 GCA_024696635.1 Eubacterium sp.
CTCCACAGGCAAATGTAACTAAGAACGATACTACAAATAAAACTAGTCCAAACGCTGTAAAAACCGGAGATAACAGCATGGCGCAAATCATGCTTATCCTTATGCTTATCTCTAGTTTAGGAATAATTTCACTCATAATAAACAAGCGAAAAACCAAATAATTTGCCAAAGGGGTCTGACCCCTTTGGTAAAAAAAAGAGATGTGATTTAGTTCACATCTCTTTTTTTGTATGTATATAATTGTTTCAAGATATTATAGGAATCTTACGCAGTTTCGTCCCTCTGACTTAGCATTGTACATAGCCTTATCCATTCTTTCAAAGGCTGATTCTACGCTATCAGCTTTAGTCATTTCTGTGAGTCCTATACTGCAGGTGACTTTTCCTACTCCAGGAAAGTCTGTATTTTCTATACTGTCTCTAAGTCCCTCTGCTTTATTCTGCACTTCAGCAAAATCCAAATCATAGTATACAACTACAAATTCTTCTCCACCCCAGCGTCCTACTACTGCACCGTCATCTTTGACATAGTCTTTAACAAGTGAAGCAAAATGTTTCAGAATATTATCACCAACGGAATGTCCAAATGTATCATTAACATTCTTGAAATGATCAATATCAAGAATCAAAGTTGAAACCTTCTTGTCATACTTCTTTCTACTATCAAGTGCATTTCTGATTTCAGTTTCAACTCGGCCATGATTATAGACCTCGGTAAGTGCATCTGTTAAAGCCAGTTCTTCATATTTTTTCAGCTCATCAAATAATTTGACAGAATCCTCATGAATATTCTGAACCATAAAGACAAATCTGTAGTCGTCTTCATTTGTAGTCTGAGCACGGCTAAATATAAGCTTAACCCATATATACTTTCCTTCAAGATTCATCATGAGACAGTCAAATGAAGATGTACGACCCGGGATAAAATTCTTCTTCAGATATTCAGGATCTGTTCTCTCAAGAAAGAGCTTCTGATCATCCTGCCCTATCATATTTACGATCATCATGCGCCACTCACTATAGGAAATAGTGGCATGAACTGCATCCTCAGATATTTCAGAAATATTCAGACTGCTTGTTGAATCATCCGCAAGATCAATATACATAGAAAAGAGGTATGTATTCTGAATAGTCGAAACCTTCTTTTGCGTAGCATTTTCACGAACATTCTCACTACTATCCAGTTCATTCATTATAAAGATATATCTTTCATCCCCTACAGGATATACCATCAACTGAATATTATGTAACACTGGATCATCTTCAAATTTCAGTTTGAGTTTCTTACTATACTTACCATTAAACTTGCCGTAGGAAGGAAGAAATACCTTATATTCATTAGTAATCTTATCCTGAGTATTACTAAAATGAAACCACAGGACTTCTATTAATTCTTCGTAACTTCCCTCATCCTCAACAAACCTATTAAAGATACCTTCCTTTTTTAAAGAAAAATATCATCCAAAATTAGAATCCACAATTAAAAGTGCATCTACATTCTTCCCAATCAACTTTGACACTTCAGCCACCGTATAAGAATCTAATGCTTTTTTCTCCATCTAAACCTCTCCATAACATTTGTAACCTTTTTAACAGCCTATAGTAATACCCCCTCAAAATAAGACTTTTACCCACACATTATATTTTATCAAGTATATGCAATTATTCAAACTTTAATATTTATAAATCATTAAACTAATGATCATAATCTCAATTTAAAATCACTATTTTTTATATTTCAAAACCAATTATTCAGATTGGATTCATAAATAAAAATATAATTTATAAATTCAAATTTTTGAAAAATTCTCCCAGATTTGTGCCAATATCTTCACTTTCAGGAAGCACATAATCTGTTTCCTCAGCCTCTGTATCTTCTGGATTCTCCAAAAGTGCTTTTATAGAAAGGGATATCTTGCCTTCCTTAATATCAATAACCTTAACATCCACTTCCTGACCTTCTTTAAGTACAACTTTAGGATGTTTTATTCGCTTGTATGATATTTGAGATATATGAACCAGACCAGACAAGCCATCTCCTAAATCGATAAATGCACCATACTCCTTAATTGTAGAAACACTGCCATGAAATACCTGGCCTATCTTTACTTCATCTATTCTCTTTTTCCTGGAGACTTCTCTTTTTTCCTTCAGTATTTCCTTGGCAGACAGGATAAGCTTATCCTCATCCATATTTGCTTCAAAAACTCTGACTTCGATTTCCTTATCCAGGTAGTCACTGCAATCCTCTAATCTCTCAAGAGAAAGCTTTGAAATAGGAATAAATGCCCTGATTCCTTCAAAATCAGCCACAACCCCTCCCTTAACTACTTCATTAACTGTTACAGTAATATTTTCCTGAGATTCCTTAAGTTCTTCAGCTTTTCTCCATGCCAGAAGTTCATCTGTGTTATGAACTCCATCACCCATAAGACTATATGATTCTTCCAGCATCTTTTCAAAATCCTTCATTGACTCTTCCATTTTTGTATTTATTACCTCCCAATTTACAGCACTTTTATTTAGTATTTTGAAGTGAATACATATAAAATTATACCATATTCTCAGGAGAAGGCTCAATGTAAAATAAGACATTTAAGCTGCCAAACAATCATTAATTGAATCACAAAACTTACACCTGGAAATTAGAATATAGCTCATCTCCTTTAGACAAAAGTACCACGAAATTATTTTCTATGTACCTTGGCAATTTATTTTTCAAAATATAATTTCTGGCTTTCTCCTTCATATACATGCAGCATGTCATTAAAAAGCTCAATCCTATTAATAGATACCTGTCCCACATTGTCAGGGAATTCTATAGTTGTTACGGAACAAAGTCCATAAGGCATCATGGAAAGTACATAAGGAAAACTAAGATTAAGCATATGAGATAATGCGCAGGCACCTGATCCACCATGATAGAAAAGAGCTATGGTATCACTGTTTTTCCTTGTACATATATATTGACCATTATATAAGCTATTTTGAACATTATCCTGCCTCTCAAAGCCCTGTTCAGCAAGGAATTCATCAAGCTTTTCTGAAATCATATCATAATATTTTATACATTCATTATTTTTAAAATATGGATGCTGTCTCCAGTTAATAAGATTCTCTTCAAGATTTGGCTGGCTATATAAAAGATCGGATATAGTCCATGGATGTCCCTCTTTTATTGTCGCTCTCATAGCTTCATCCTCTATCGTCATATCCTCTGGGCTGCCCCATCCAATTTCATGCATAAAATCAAGTTTTTCAATAGGAAGCCCAAGAGCCTCAGCTGTATATGATGCTGTTTCCACCGCTCTACCCATTGGAGAAGCATATATTTTTTTAATATTTTCTCTTTTAAGTCTTATTGCCGTATTAGCAGCCTGCCTTTTCCCAACCTCTGTAAGACAATCCTTTACATAATCCGGTTCTCCATGCCTAATCAATATAAGTCTCATTATTCTCCCCTGTCCTTTCATATATTTTATTATTTTCGTACTATAACTAAGACTATCTTCTCATATAATACTTCTGTGTTAAATGTATATTCAAGACTCATTCAATATGTATTAAATCCATATTCAAGCAACAATCAAGCTATATTCAATATGTATTAAATCCATATTCAAGCAACAATCAAGCTATATTAATTCTATATTCCTGCCGCACTCAAATAATATTCAACTTAGTATTATACAGCATATAAATGACTGATAATTTTAGTTAAACATCTTTATATTTTTAGGTAAATTTACCTTTATTATGATATCATATTAGGTAAATTGTGGCAATCAGGAAACTATATATATTTATAAAAATCACCCACCTGACTCCAATATAAAAGAGCCCTCCTAAAAAGGAAAGCTCTTATAAAATATATCACTGACAGGCCCCATCAGCGCCAATCCAATAACCATCTATGCTTTCATTTGTAACCATATATCCTGAACTGTCAATGTAATGCCTGCTTTAATACCTCAAGATTAGCCTTCATAACTGAAAGATATGTTGTTCCCTCTTCTATATCCTTTGAAGTTGTGGACTGGAGAGAATCCATGGTGAGGATTTCCTGATCCTTTGATGTAGTTGCATTCTTTACAGCTTCAGCTATTTCATGATTTGGGCCTTCTATTGTCATTATTGCTCCAAGTCCCAGT
>JAILGP010000214.1 GCA_024696635.1 Eubacterium sp.
AAGGTCTTCCATGTAGCTTGAACTTCCGTTGAAGTAGATTATATCGTAGGTATCATCCTTAAGGTCAACCTCTTCGATAACACCGTACTTAATTACATTTACCCCTCTCTTCTCAGCTATGGCGCCCATATCCTTAGATGGCTCGATTCCTTCGATTCCGGAATTATCTATAAAGCTTTCAAAAAGGCCGCTTCCACAACCAACTGAAAGAAGCTTCTTTCCTGTAATATCTCCAAGCGCTTTCTTAAAAAGCAATAACTCGCTATTAAAGAGGTTATCATTCTCCATGAACCACTGATCATACTGGCTTGCATAGCCATCAAATTTCTGCTTTACTTCTGTACTCATTTTTTTCTTCCTTTCTTATCTATAAAAGCCTCTAGGGTTTTTAATTTTATTAAATATTTAATCTCTATCCTCTAGTCATACCACCACGAAATCACTTGTTATGGCTCTGGTAATTTATCACTATTTGTTACCACATATAACTAATAGTAGAAAATAAAAAGGTCACGTCCCTGGATGACATGACCTAATAATTCTAACAATAATCCAATATATCCCTACGTTGGCATTATCCAAATCAGGTTATGGGTCAAAGCATCCGCTTACTCTCAGCCTGCTATTAACAAGCTCCCCTTTTGCAAATCTTAAATTACTATATCGTAACGCAAATGTCAACTACAACTATATTTCCAAGTTATTTTTATAACTATATTTCTAAATTATTTTCAAGCCCGGCTATTCTCCCTATATATGCTGCATTAAAACAGAAAAAAGCCAAAATGCCTTCTTTCCAGAAAAACATTTCAGCTTTTATCCCCTTTTTCATTATATAGTTAAAAACAAATTTATATTATACACACACATATTGTAAAATTATTTGCTCTCATAATACTTATCAAGTGCCTTCTGTGCTGTTTCGCAGGCTTCGTCAAGGGCTTCCTTAGCAGAGATTCCCTCAAGCTCTACCTTGTCAGCTGCGATTCCAAGAGCATCATAGATTTCACCACCTGTTGGGTCGATAGGTCTTACTGATGCATGTCCAGACTGTGCAATAGGAACAAGGATTTCTGGATGCTCCTCAGCATAAGCCTTGAATTCCTCTGTATCAACTGTTGACTTTCTAACTGATACATAACCTGTAGCAAGTGACCACTTACCCTGGTTCTCAGGATTTGTGAAGAACTTAATGAACTCATAAGCACCCTTCTGCTCTTCCTCAGGTGACTGTCCAACTGCTACCATTCCCTTAGCTCTTGCTGCTGGATATGACTGGCTGTCATCATCCCATGCTGGCTGCTCCATAGCACCAACTACTGTAAAGTCAAGATCTGCCTGGTCACCACTTGAACCAAGATAACCACCTGCAGTACCATCAACAGCATCATCCATTGTATCATACCAGTACTCCCAGCCCTGACCACCTGAATGAACAGTCATTATCTCATCATCATGGATCCATGTACGGATACTCTCCCAAACCTCAACCCACTCATCAGAATTAACAAGTACAGTCTTACCATCATCACTGAGAAGCTTACCACCATTTGAATAAGCCATATCCATAAGATTATCCTCATTCCACATTGGCTCCCAGCCATAGGTTGCTATACCCTGTTCCTTGATTTCCTTTGAAACCTCTGCCAGCTGAGTCCAGGTCTTAATATCCTCTGCCTTTACACCAGCCTTCTCGAATACTTCTCTGTTATAGTACATAACCTGTGTTGTACCATAAGCAGGAAATGCAAATGTCTTCTCACCATCACGGCACTGCTCAAAGAAAACATCCTGATAATCATCTCTATTAAAATCAGCATCATCACCTGTAAATGTTGAAAGATCAACTAAAAGGTCCTTATCTGAAAGATTCTTTGCTGCATCAACCTCCAGAAGAGCAACGTCTGGCGCTACATTTCCAGCAATACCTGACTGAAGCTTCTGATAAGTCTCATCATAGTCAGCCATAGTAGATGTCTTTACAAAATAATCTTCCTGAGAATTATTGAAATCAGCAACGATCTCCTCTATAACTCCAACAGCTGTTTTTCCACCGGCATACCAGAATTCAACCTCTGTTCTGCCATCAGAAGAAGTAACCTGAACTGTTTCTTCAACCTCTTTATCAACCTCTGCTTCAACATCACCTGCTGTAGCATCCTTTACCTCATCCTCAGCAAGAGCCTCTTCTTCTGTCTGTCCCTCTGTAGCTTCTGAACTACTTGTACTTACTCCACAACCTGTAGCAAGTCCCATTACCATTGTACCAGCCATCATAATTGATGCTGCCTTCTTAACTAATCCACTTTTTAATACATTCTTAACCATGATTTTCCTCCAAATTTTATAAATGAATTATTAAATTAACTAATTTAGATTTGTGTCTTGGGGCCAAAAGTTTTAGCTCTCTTTTGACCCCTGACACTTTATATATATTAACCCTTCACCCCTGTATCTCCGGAGAGTCCTGATATAAACCATTTCTCTGTAAATGCAAAAAGTATAATTAAGGGAATAATTATTACTGTACTGCCCGCCATAACCTTGGCCCAGTTTGTTCCATAAGCACCGTCCTCAATAAAGAAGCTTCTGAGTCCCTGTGCCACCTGATAAAATCTTTCATCCTTTGTAATAAGAGATGGCCACATATAATTATTGTAAAGACTGATAAAGCTCATAAGGCCAAATGTTATAAAAGAGGACTTTGTAACCGGCTGAACCACCTTCCAAAGTATTTTCCAGTCGCCAGCACCATCCATTCTTGCAGCCTCCAGCAGTTCCCTGGGAAATTGAAGAAAGGCTGTTCTTAAAAGAAATATCCCGAATATACTTACGCACTGAGATACAACAAGTCCGGT
>JAILGP010000006.1 GCA_024696635.1 Eubacterium sp.
CCGAACTCAGGGTGCATTTCTATATTGGGACGAACTTCCATTACTCCATCCATTTGAATGACAAATGCCAAGATAGAGTGATAACCTTCCGCCTTAGCCTTTATGAGTTCTCTGATATGCTTAACACCTCTTTGGGTAGGAGCATCCGGGAAGTAGCCTATACCGTCTCTTTCTAATGTACAGCCCTTAACTTCCATCAAATATTTTTGTATCTTAGTTTCTGAATCTTCTATACTTAATTCCATATAAAAATCAATCCTTGAATCACCATAAGTATATTCCGGAATCACCTTGGTAAAGCCCTGTTTCTCAAGCCACTCCTTTGCCACCTTATTAGGAGCCTGACTATCAATATTAAATAGAACCCCTGTATTCTTCCTCACTGCCACCAAGTCATACTTTGTTTTCCTATCAGGTGTCCCCGGAGCTGTAAGCCAGACCTCAGCCCCCGGTATAAGCAGTTCCTTACAACGTCCAGTATTTTTAACATGAACTGTTTCTATTTGAGATCCTGTTTGATTTTCTACTTGACCGGCTATTTCAACCTGGGCTATAAATCGGTTTGGTCTTTTTAGAAATTTTGCTTTATAAATATTTTGGTATTTCATAATTTATCACTTTATTATATTTTTATCTTTATAGAAAAAATAATGCTAATAAGCTTTTATTTTCATAAGCTTTTATTTTCATAAAATATCATACAAAGAATCTTTTTATAAATCTATATATTCCTCTAATGACATAAAAATAAAGATAGGTAACTCCTATCCCACACATTATCCCTGTAATCAGTCTTCTTATATTGCTGGACATCTTTATCTTTAATTTCTGGATAAGCCAGTCTATACCCATTACGGCCATAAGGAGTATATTACCTATAATCGGTATTCTGATACCAGCTATAATAAATCCTATAGCTGACATTTGACCAACAAAAAGCCCAGTACATCTGGCACACACTGGAAATTGATATCCTTTAAATGAGAAGCTTCTGCTTTCCATCTGATGACATCCTGTTAAAGCGCCTAATTCCATTAAAGATATCCATAATTTATCCGCTTTACTTAGCTTATTCATTATTTTTTCTTCCATTTATAGCCACAGTTATTGCATACCCAGTAATTTATATTCGTGGTTTTCTTTCCCTCTCCACATAATCCACATAATAATCCAATAGGGCCACCCATAAGTAAAAATCCAAGGCAGCCTTTTCCTGCACTATAATCCTTACCCTTGGTCTGTGTTTCATTTATTACAATACAATTTTCACTTCCACATTTAGGACACTTCATAATTATAATCTCCTTATAAATTACATTTATTTTCAATATTCTTATTCAGTATTCTATTTAGATACTCTTATTCAATATTTTTATCCAATATTTTTATCCAATAATTTTATTCAATATTTTTTTAATAATTACTTTCAAAGCTTTATATATAAATCTAATATTAATATCCACCTATTCTAACACAAAAAATCATCATAAACTATATCTATGCAGATTTCCTATTATTTTTATCCTTATCCTGGGCATTCTGAATTTTATTCTTGGAATTCTGATCTATATTTTGATGATTCTGATTTTTACTCTGATGCTTATTTTTGCGGTTCTTTATCAGTGCATCCAGACTAATATCTCTTTCATAGGCCTCTCTTTCATAACCTTCTCTTTCAAAACCCTTTTTTCCAAAATCTGTCCCCATATCATCAAGCAGCTCTCCAATATAATCATTTCTGCATTCCTCAAAGTATGCACAGCCAAGGCAGCATCCATCACATTTCCTGCCAACACTGATCCAATATTTTAATCTTTCAAACATAATTCCATACTCCTCTTTTAATATTTTGTTTTATCCTATTCCTATAATGACTCTTTTCTATATGTTTTTTAATTTAAACTTTGGGATAAGTATTTCCCATACGCTTATGCCTCAACTTTTTCTGAACCTTTTGCCCAACTATATTACAGTTCTAACACAGGTAATAGTATGCTCCTTACCTTGTCCCATATATTACCCACCCAAACACTATTTTTCCGCTTCACAACATAGAAAAAGGCCAGCACAGCAGCCGAAGCAGCAAACCCCGAAAGACCAACGGTTTCTAAGACCGCTATGTATACCATTTCCATCACACAGGCATAATAAAAGGAGATACCTTTCACAGTATCTCCATGGTTAAAGTAGTAACCTATAAACAAACCGCCTATGCACTAAACACAAGCGGTTTGTTATCTAAAAAAGTTCAATTTTCACTTACATCTTTAATGCACAACAAATGCTCCTTCCCTCGACTATGTATATTATATTCTTCTTACATATTCTTTTTACATATTCATTTACAAATAACAATTAACATCCATGATATCAAGCCGTCCGGTCTGGGCATAGGTCACACAGCGCCCTCCTCCGCCACATTTGTAGAAGTTCCTGCAGCCACCACATTCCTTAGGGAAGTAAGGTTTAGCCAGCATTTGCATGGTCTCGTTTGTTTCAAGCATATGTCCCAGGTTTTCCACCTCACGGATATTTCCTATGATAAAGGGTAGACGCCTGCAGGCCATCATATCTCCATT
>JAILGP010000039.1 GCA_024696635.1 Eubacterium sp.
TCCTTGCTTAATTTTTTGAATTCGCTAGGAGAGTAGTTTGTGTATTTTTTAAAGGTCCTACAGAAAGATGGAAGGGAACTGAATCCTGTATCAAATGCAATTTCAGTTATTGGCTTGTTGGTTAAAAGCATATGCTGGGCCATGTGTATTCTTTTTAAAGTAAGATAGTCGTGGAAGGTGTAACCCGTTTGTAATTTGAATAACCTCATAAAATGGAATTTTGAAAAACCTGTATATTCAGCGGCCTGTTCAGTGGACATTTCTTCCGAATAATTTACATCCATATATCGAAGAAGTGAGTTTATTCTATCGATAGATTGTGATGAGTTGACTGTTTCGCTTTTGATGTTATTTTCTGAGTGTTTTGCAACCTGAATAAATACCTGGTAAAGTTTGGAATAAATTGTTGTTTCCCAGAAATTTGAGTGTGTAAAGTATGCTGTATTCATTTCCATAAATAAATTATATACCTTTTGATATATATCTGGACAGGTTTCTTCATTTATCAGCATACCATTAAAAAATAGAGGCTCGATTGTGGAATAGTCATGAGACTCAAAGAAATGCTTCAATTCAATAAGATATATGAAACGAACGCCATATTTATCATTTATATATTCGTGTGGCATATTTGGAGGAATAATCAGAATGTCGCCCTCCTTTAAATTATAAGTTACATTGTTTACGTGTATTTCATAATTATTTTGTATACATATGAATGTTTCCATTGCATCATGAGAATGTAATTCATATCCTTCTGTCTGATTGTTATACCAGATTCTTATATGCGATGAAGAACTATAGGTTACAAATTCTTTGTAATTTCTTACCACACGACCTTTATATTCAGTTGTTGGTTGTCTGTATTTATTTGGAATATTTTCTTCAGATATTATATTGTTATTATCGACCATATTTTACCCCGTTTTATATAAATTTTTACTACAGGTATACAAGTGATGTGTCTTAAAAAATGCTTAAAAAATAGACCTAAATAATAATATTAATTAATTGATATGACATAGTTTGTTAGCTACTTTAAATATATTTATATTATAAACAATTTTCTGAAAATGTCTAGTTGCGCTTAATGTTGAAAATCTGTATAATATGTAATGTTTGTGTTTAATTACAGTAGATATTAATAGAGGAGAATTATTGTGATTAATGATGCTATGATGGCAGTTGATGCTGCTGAAAAAGAGGTTGCATCCAAAATTGCAGCCGCTAAAGAAACAGCCGAAAAACTTCGTAAAAGTTCTCTTGCAGAATGTGAGGAAATTAGCAAAAATGCAGAGCTTTCTGTTAAACAGAATGAAGAGCAGGCTATGATCTCACTTGCAGCCGAAAGAGACCAAAGAAGTGAAGAGGCTTCAAAAAATGCTGAGATAAAAGCTCAAAATTTAAGACAGGATTCTTTAGCTAAAGAAAGCCAGGCTATTGAGGCTGTTATTAAAAGCTTAACTTCTGTTTAAATTGTAAATGTTTCTTAAAAAAAATTATTAATAAATAGAAATTAATAAAAGATTGTTAATATAAAATTGTTAATAAAAAAATTGTTAATAAAGATTGATAATAAAATTTTAAATAAAAAGATTTTTTAATAGAGGATTGTTATTAGAAAATTATTTTTAGAAAATTGTTATTAGAAGCTTGTTATTAGAAGATTTTTATTAGAAAGGTAGGGAAGTAGTTTGGCTATTGTTGAAATGCGAAAGCTAGGCATATATGCTACGAAAAAACATCGTAAGTCTGTGCTTGAGTTTTTGCAGAGAATAGGAGCCGTGGAGATAGAGTCTCCTGATACTTCTGATTCTTCAGATACTATTTTCAAATCTACAGATACTTCTAGTGAAAGGATAAGATTTCAAAAAATCGCTGATGATTTTGATCATGCTATTGAGCTTTTGACTTCTTATGATTTTGAGAGAAGAAAGGCTCTTCTTAATCTTGAAAATACACTTATTACTGAAGCTGAGTATAAGGAAATAGTGGAGAATAAAAGACAGTATTATTCAGATCTTTTGGATGTATTGGCTCTTGAGAAGAATATTCAGGAAAGTAAGGCTGTTATAACTCGAAAAGAGAATAAGATAGCAGCTTTATCGCCATGGAAAAAATTGGATATCCCACTTAATAGTGAGAAAACCAAGAGTACCAAAATTATGATCGGTACATTTCCTGTAACACTCACAGAGGAAAAACTCTATGAGATTGCTACAGAAGGAATTGAAGAACCTATACCTGTTACCTGTGAGATTCTTTATGATGAGAATCAGATCACAAATGTTTGTGTTATTGCCACCAACAGAGTAGCGGATAAGGTTGAAGAAAATATGAGGTCGGCTGGTTACAGTAAGCTGCCCTTTCTGTCTCACAGAATTCCCATTGCTGCTATTGATAAGAGACAAAATGATATAGCAGAAGAAGAGAAAAAAATAATAGAGGCTGAAAAGGGTCTTGAAGAGAGAGTGTCTATGATACCTAAATTCAAGATTGCGGCGGATTATTATAGGACCAGGTCTGAAAAATATAGGGTGCTAGGAACCCTCCCTCAGTCTAATAAAGTATTCTTTATTCAAGGCTGGATAGAGGCTTCAAAGGCTGATGCAATTGCTAAAAAGCTGGAAGAAAAATTTGATGCAGTTGTGGAAATTGAAGAAGATAATGAACATGCGCCAATTAAACTTAAGAATAATCGTTTTTCTGAAAGCTCTGAAGGTGTTCTTGAGTCTTACGGACTTCCTACACATGGAAGGGTAGATCCTACATTTGTAATGTCTATATTCTATGTATTCTTCTTTGGAATGATGCTTTCGGATGCGGGCTATGGAATTGTAATGGCAATTGCCTGTTTCCTTGTTCTTAAGAAGTTCCCTAGAATGGCTAGTGGTACTCAGAAAATGCTAAGGCTTTTCTTCTGGTGTGGTATATCAACCACTTTCTGGGGATTTATGTTTGGAGGTTTCTTTGGAGATGCTATAGATGTAATAGGTCATACATTCTTTGGTGTACCACAGGATGTGGCTATACTTAAACCTTTATGGTTTGCTCCTCTGGAGAATCCTATGAGACTTCTTATATGGTGTCTTCTGTTTGGTGTAATACATCTTTATGCCGGACTTGGAATGAAGGGATATGAATATCTTAAAAATAAGGATGTTGTAGGCTTTATTTCTGATGTAGTAGCTTGGTATATGTTCCTTACAGGACTTATTCTTATGCTTCTTCCTACACAGATATTTGCATCAATTGCCCAGATGCAATTTAATTTCCCGGATTGGCTTACACTTTTATCAAAAATAATCACAATAGCAGGCCTTGTAATAATTGTATTGATGTCTGGTAGATCTAATAAGAACTGGGGACTTAGAATTGCACTTGGTGCTTATGATATATATGGAGTTACAGGCTGGCTTTCAGATGTACTTTCATATTCAAGACTGCTTGCTCTTGGTCTTGCAACCGGAGTTATAGCTAGTGTTATAAATT
This sequence comes from Eubacterium sp., assembly GCA_024696635.1. Classification (GTDB taxonomy): domain Bacteria; phylum Bacillota; class Clostridia; order Lachnospirales; family Lachnospiraceae; genus Eubacterium_Q. Next base: position 3,493 of record JAILGP010000039.1, read on the forward strand.
CAATGGCTTCAATGAAGGGTAATACCATATTAGGCTGTATTATATTTATTATAGTATTTATAGTAGGTCATATACTTAATATTGCTATCAACCTTTTGGGAGCTTATGTACATACCAACCGTCTACAGTATGTAGAGTTCTTTGGTAAATTCTATGATGCGGGAGGAGAACCCTTCCGTCCATTTAAAACAGTCAATAAGTATGTTGAAATTAAGGAGGATTAAAATTATGTCACTCGGATTTACACTTGCACTTACAGGTGCAGCACTTGCAACTATTTTAGCAGGTATTGGTTCAGCTTGGGGAGTTGGAAAAGGCGGTCAGGCAGCTGCAGGAGTTGTTAGTGAGGACCCAGCTCAGTTCGCAAAGGTTCTTATTCTTCAGCTTCTTCCTGGCACACAGGGTATCTATGGTCTTCTTGTTACATTTATTACTCTTACAAAGATTGGTCTTTTATCTGGTTCACCAGCAGATCTTAGTACACAGCAGGGGCTTTCAATACTTGCTGCTTGTCTTCCAATTGCTATAGTTGGACTTATTTCTGCTTATCATCAGGGTAAAACATCAGTTGCATCAATTGGTATAGTAGCTAAGAAACCTGACCAGTTTGGTAAGGCTATGCTTTTCCCAGCTATGGTTGAGACATATGCTATTCTGGCTCTTCTTGTATCTATACTTGCTATAAGTAATATAAATGTTTAATAAGAGGTAAAGCTAATGGCAGGAATCGAGAAGATTACAAAGGAAATACTTGCGGATGGCGAGAAGGAAGTCTCTCGCATTATTGCTGAAGCTGAAAAATCAGCTGAGAGACAAAAATCCGATAAAGAAAAGGAATGCAAGTCTTTTTTAGATACTGCGAATGATAGATTAGAGAAGAAAATTGCTGGTGAGAGAAAGAAGATTGATTCTCAGTGCGAACAGATAGAGAAACTTACACTTCTTAAAACTAAACAGCAGATAATAGAGGAAATACTTCAAAAGGCAAAGGATAAGATACTTGATGATAATACAGATGAGTATTTTGGAACTCTTATAAAATTACTTGAGGGTCAGCTTCGTCCGGAAGATGGGATTATGTATCTTAATGATAAGGATCTTGCAAGAGTGACTTCTGAATTTAAGAATGAAGCTATTGATCTTGCCCGTAAGGCTGGCGGAAGTATCAGCTTTAGCGATAATCCTATTAGCATTAATGGAGGATTCCTTCTTAAATATGGAAATATAGAAATTAATTCTTCTCTTGATGCAGTATTTGATGAAAGAAAAGATGAACTGATGGATATAGTAAATAAAGTATTATTTGCTTAGTATTCATAGGTTTCTTATTGGGATAATATATTAGGAGTACATTTAATGAAAAAAGCGGATTACATCTATGCCGTGGCTAGTATCCGCGTCAAAGAAAAATCACTTCTGACAGATGCAGATGTTCAGACCATGTGTGGTATGAAATCTGAAGGCGAGGTTCTGAGTTTCCTTACCGAGAGAGGTTGGGGAAATGGTGGGAATTCTCAAAACGGAAAGGATATGGATACGGTTCTTTCTGAAGAAGATGCTGCTCAGATGAGACTTCTTAAATCCCTCGGTGTAGATGATGAAATAATCGAGGTTCTGCAAATGCAGGAGCTTTATCACAATCTCAAGACCGCTATTAAAGCAGTATATGTAAATCGTGATGATGACGAAGCCTTTTATCCACATGATAAATATGGTAAAAATGAAATGCTTCGTATAGTCAGGGATAAGGATTTTCAGAAGCTGCCGGTGCATGCGGCAAAGGTTGCTCCACAAGCATTTGATCTTATGCTTACAACGGGAGATGGACAGAGACTTGATATGGTTCTTGATAAGGCATGTCTGGATGCTATAGAAGCAATTGCGGCATCTACTAAGGATCAGTTTTTGGCTGATTATGCTGAGTTAAGGGTTGCCACTACATGTATAAGAATTGCTGTAAGAGGAGCAATCACTAAACGTTCAAGAGCTCAGATTGAGGATGCTTTGTCACCTAATAGAACTTTAGATGTGAAAAGACTTGCTGTAGCTGCAGCAACTGGTATTGATGCGGTATATGAGCTTTTGGAGAAGATTGGTTTTAAAGAAGCTGTCGAAGCTTTAAAGAATTCATTTTCTTCATTTGAAAAGTGGTGTGATGACACCATGATGGATATGATCCGTTCTCAAAAGTTTAATATAGAGTCTAGTGGTCCTATAGTTGCTTATTATCTTGCAAAACAGTGCGAGATAAGAACTGCAAGGATTATTATGACAGCTAAACAGAATGGCTTTGGAGACGATATCATATCGGAAAGGATAAGGAAGATGTATGGATGATAAGGGCATAGCTGTTATCGGCGATTACGATAGTATATACGGATTTTCTGCTCTTGGCCTTAGTACATTTCCTGTTACAGATCCTACAGAAGCTGGTAAAATGATCAGAAATCTTGTGGGAAGCGGCTATGGAATTATATATATTACTGAGGAATTAGCTGCAAAGATTAGAAATGTAATTGATAAGTATGCCACAGATATGACGCCTGCTATCATTCAGATTCCTGGTGTCAAGGGTAATACAGGAGATGGAGTAATGGCTGTAAGACGTTCTGTTGAGCAGGCTGTTGGTTCCGATATCTTATTTGGAGATTAATATAGTCTGGAATATAGTAAATGAAGATTTAAATTTTTATAGTTCCGAATATTCTCAATTATCTGATTTTATATTTATTATATTTGTATTCTATTTAACTTGTTATATTAAAACGAAAGGAAACTGGTGTTCCATGGGTGTTATTGGTAAGATCAAAAAGGTTGCCGGCCCGCTGGTTATAGCGACTGGCATGAGAGACGCCGATATGTTCGATGTAGTCAGAGTTAGTAACGAAAGACTTATCGGTGAAATAATAGAAATGCATGGTGATGAGGCTTCTATTCAGGTTTATGAGGAAACATCAGGTCTTGGACCTGGAGAACCTGTTGAATCAACAGAAGTTCCTCTTTCAGTAGAGCTTGGTCCTGGACTTATGGGATCAATATATGATGGTATCCAGAGACCTCTTACAAAGATCATGGAGGTTACTGGTGGTAATCTTCTTGAAAGAGGTGTTGAAGTACCTTCACTTGATAGAGAAAAGAAATGGGATTTTGTTGCCACTGCAAATGTAGGTGATAAGGTTGAGGCTGGTGATATTATCGGTACCGTTCAGGAAACCGAGGTTGTTACACAGAAGATAATGGTTCCTTATGGAGTAGAAGGAACAATCAAATCAATTTCTTCTGGTTCATATACAGTTGAGGAAACAGTAGCTGTTCTTGAAACTGCATCTGGAGAAAGGAATCTTACAATGATGCAGAAGTGGCCTGTTCGTAGAGGACGTCCATATAAGAAAAAGCTTCCACCTCGTCAGCCGCTTATTACTGGACAGAGAGTAGTAGATACATTCTTCCCTATTGCTAAGGGTGGTGTTGCTGCAGTTCCTGGCCCATTCGGTTCAGGTAAGACAGTAATTCAGCATCAGCTGGCAAAATGGGCAGATGCAGAAATAGTGGTTTACATCGGTTGTGGTGAACGTGGTAATGAGATGACAGACGTTCTGAACGAGTTCCCAGAGCTTAAGGATCCTCGTACTGGGGAATCTCTTATGAAGAGAACTATTCTTATTGCAAATACATCTGATATGCCTGTTGCTGCCCGTGAGGCATCTATATATACAGGAATTACTCTTGCTGAGTATTTTAGAGACATGGGTTACTCAGTTGCCCTTATGGCTGACTCAACATCAAGATGGGCGGAGGCTCTTCGTGAGATGTCAGGTCGTCTTGAGGAGATGCCTGGTGAGGAAGGTTATCCTGCTTATCTTGCATCACGTCTTGCTCAGTTCTATGAGAGAGCAGGTCATGTAGTTTGTCTTGGTCAGGAAGGAAGACAGGGAGCTCTTTCAGCTATCGGTGCTGTATCTCCTCCTGGTGGTGATATTTCAGAGCCGGTTTCTCAGGCTACTCTTCGTATTGTTAAGGTATTCTGGTCACTGGATGCTCAGCTTGCTTATCAGAGGCATTTCCCTGCTATTAACTGGCTTAACAGTTATAGTAACTATCTTGATGAAATGCAGGGCTGGTTTGATGAAAATATTGATGAGGGCTGGATGAAGACCCGTCAGGAACTTATGAGTCTTCTTCAGGAAGAAGCATCTCTTAATGAAATCGTTAAAATGGTAGGTATGGATGCTCTTTCACCTCAGGATAGACTTAAGATGGAGGCTGCCCGTTCAATTCGTGAGGACTTCCTGCATCAGAATTCATTTGATGAAATTGATACTTATACTTCAATTCAGAAACAGTACTTTATGCAAAAGCTTGTATTTATGTTCTATTCTGAAAGCTCTAAGGCTCTTACAGAAGGGGCTAAGATTAATGATATCGTAGCCATGAAGGTTCGTGAAGATATAGGTAGATATAAATATACACCTGAAGATCAGATAGAAGAAAAGTTTGATTCTATTCATGATGATCTTATCAGAGAAATTGCCAGTCTTATAGGAAAGGAGGAGGACTAATGCCTAAGGAATATCGTACTATACAAGAAGTTGCTGGCCCTCTTATGCTGGTTAAAGATGTTGAAAATGTTAAGTATGACGAGCTTGGTGAAATAGAGCTTGCCAGTGGCGAGAGACGTCGTTGTAAGGTTCTTGAAATAAACGGAAGCGATGCCCTGGTGCAGTTGTTCGAATCCGCTACAGGTATAAATCTTGAGAGTAGTAAGGTTAAGTTCCTTGGAAGAAGTCTGGAACTGGGTGTATCAAGTGATATGCTTGGACGTGTCTTCGATGGACTTGGACGTACTATAGATGGTGGTCCGGAGATTATTCCGGATGCCAGAATGGATATAAATGGTCTGCCTATGAATCCGGCAGCCAGAGCTTATCCTGAAGAGTTTATTGAAACAGGTATTTCTGCTATTGATGGTCTTAATACTCTTGTTCGTGGTCAGAAGCTTCCTATTTTCTCTGCTTCTGGTCTTCCTCATGCAAGACTTGCTGCTCAGATTGCTCGTCAGGCCAAGGTTAAGGGTACTAATGACGAGTTCGCCGTTGTATTTGCGGCCATGGGTATTACATTTGAAGAGGCAAACTATTTCGAGGAGTCATTCCGTGAGAGTGGTGCCATTGATAGAACAGTTCTTTTCATTAATCTTGCAAATGACCCTGCAGTAGAAAGAATTTCTACACCTCGTATGGCTCTTACAGCAGCTGAGTATCTTGCTTTTGAAAAGGGTATGCATGTACTTGTAATTATGACAGATATTACAAACTATGCAGATGCACTTCGTGAGATTTCTGCAGCCCGTAAGGAGGTTCCTGGACGTAGAGGCTATCCTGGTTATATGTACACTGACCTTGCTACAATGTATGAGAGAGCAGGACGTCAGCGTGGAAAGAATGGTTCCATAACCATGATTCCTATTCTTACAATGCCTGAGGATGATAAGACTCATCCTATTCCTGACCTTACAGGATATATTACAGAGGGACAGGTTATACTTTCTCGTGAGCTTTATCGTAAGGGTATAACTCCACCTATCGATGTACTTCCTTCACTTTCACGTCTTAAGGATAAGGGTATTGGTGAAGGTAAGACAAGAGCAGATCATGCTGCTACAATGAATCAGCTTTTCTCTGCTTATGCAAGAGGAAAGGATGCTAAAGAACTTATGGTTATCCTTGGTGAAGCAGCACTTACAGAGATAGATCTTCTTTATGCAAAATTTGCGGATGAATTCGAGAAGAAGTATGTATCCCAAGGCTATAATGCAGACCGTGATATAGAGGAAACTCTTGAAATCGGATGGGAATTACTTAGAATTCTTCCTCGTTCAGAGCTGAAACGTATTAGTGATAAATTCCTGGATATGTATTATTAAATGATACATTTTGAGAGGTGTAAATATGGCAAGTACTACAGTTATTCCAACAAGAATGGAATTAACCAGACTTAAGAAAAAACTGAATACGGCAGTCAAGGGTCATAGACTTTTAAAGGATAAACGTGATGAGCTTATGCGTGAGTTCCTTGATCTTGTTAAGGTTAATATGGAGCTTAGACAGAAGGTTGAGGAAGGTCTTGCAAAGGCTAATAAGAACTTTGTTCTTGCAAAGGCCGGAATGTCTGAACAGATTTTAAGAAGTGCACTTATGACTCCTAAGCAGGAGGTTGCTCTTGTTCAGGATAAGAAGAATGTAATGAGCGTTGATATTCCTGTATTTGATTTTAAAACTAAGACTGCAGATGAAAATGATATGTATTCCTATGGTTTTGCATTTACATCCGGTGATCTGGATCTTGCTGTTGACTCTTTGGCTGAAGTATTTCCTGATATGCTTAAGCTTGCGGAGGTTGAAAAATCCTGTCAGCTTATGGCGGCTGAAATCGAAAAGACAAGAAGAAGAGTTAATGCTCTGGAACATGTCATTATTCCTGAAACCCAGGAAAGTATTAAGTATATTACTATGAAACTGGATGAAAATGAGCGATCTACTCAGGTGAGACTCATGAAGGTTAAATCCATGATGCTTGAACAGGCTCATCATTATTCAGAAAAACAGTAAATTAATATATTTTATATGCGGATTATATTTGATAGGTGTCAGGTCTTTATCTGACACCTATATGTTTTATATGAAATAATTATTTTTCTACATTTAAAACTTTTGTGAATTTATAGTTATATGACTTGTAAAAGTATATGAAATTTAGTAGACTATCAGTTTAAAGGATGATTAATCCTTGTTTTATTGTGGTTTATTTCTAAAGGGGGTAATTTAATGCAGCTAAAAAAGAATAATAATGATCAGAATACTAATACGGATTCACCTTATTCAAATCCTTATAATGGAATGAATTCTAATTATAATCCTGATGATGGATATTATAATGATCCTTATGGAACGATGAATAATTCTTATTATAATCAGGATTCATATAGTAATCAGAATCCATATAATAATCAGAATTCATATAGTAATCAGAATTCATATAATAATCAGAATTCATATAATAATCAGAATCCTTATGGAGCTAATGGTTCCTATGATGATTTTTATCAGGCTCAGTCTGCTGTATCTCACGGTTATATGGATTCTCAGAGTTCACTTGGAAATTTAGGGGCAGGTATTGCATCTGCTTTTGATGTAAATCAGGTTCTTACCAAGTCATTTCTCTTTATGTTTATAGCACTGCTTATTACAGGAATTACAGGACTATTTGTTGCCGCAAATCCCGGAATAGCAGAAGCTGTATTTAGTAGTAAAGCAGGATTTATGGGTATAGTAATTTTAGAATTAGTAGTACTTTTTGCTTGTCAGTCTGCTATAAAAAACGATAATGTTGTTGTGGCAGGAACTCTGTTCACTTTGTTTGCAATAGTCAATGGAATTACATTTTCAGTTGTTTTTATTGCTTTTACACTTGATTCTATAGTTACGGTTTTCTTTATGACATCCCTGATGTTTGCTGTACTCTCAATAATTGGTGCTACTACTAAAAAGGATCTTTCAAGCTGGTCAACATTTTTATTGGGAGGACTTATATCCATTATTATTGGTTCTCTTATAAATCTGTTTCTGGGTAATGGTATGGTTGATTATTTGATAACCATTTTCGGAGTACTTATTTTTACTCTTTATACAGTATATGATGTTAATAAGATAATCAGGGTTTCCCGTCAGAGAACTGGTTTATCAACTACAGCCCTTGGTTTTTATGGTGCTATAGACCTTTATCTTGATTTTATTAATCTCTTCCTTAAGCTTCTCAGACTTTTTGGTAAGAGAAAATAATTTACTTTATGACAAAATAGGGCGTTAGTTTTTATTCTTATAAGTAATTAGAAATATAAAAGAGTCATCTTTGATTTTATCATTTTTTATAAAAATTCATAGCTGACTCTTTTTTTACTTGCCAAAATGCCATATATGAGCTATAATGTATGTAGAAATTACATAAAATGATTTGTGAAAAATGCA